>DATIFD010000493.1:0-3012 GCA_035455385.1 Burkholderiaceae bacterium | reverse complement strand
GCAAACGAGCCGTCGCGACCGCCTTGTCCGCCGACTGAGCTGCCGCGGTCGCGCGCGCCTTGCGCAGCCTGCTGTGCGCGTTGGCGCGTGGCCGGGTCGTTGCGCAGTGCCTCGCGCGCCTGTGCCGGGTCCATGCCGCGGCTTTGCAGCTGCGCCTGCGCCTGCTGGCGCCTTTGTTCAGTGACCGGGTCACGGCCGCGGTAGTTGTTGCGCGCCTCGGCGCCACCACGGCCCTGGCCGTACTTGTCGCGGCTGGCCTGGTCGCGGTACGGCACGCCCTTGCGGTTGGCTGCGTTGTGCTCGAAGCGCGTCTGGTTGGCGTTGAGCTGGCGGTTGTGGTTGACCCGGTTGAAGTTGTTGACGTTGATGTTGACGTCGCCGCGGCCCCAGTTGCAGCCACCCCAGACGATGGCGCCGATGGCCACGCCCCAGAACACGCCGGCGGCGAACGCGCCCGGGTAGTAGCCGGGGTAGTAGTAGGGATACGGTGGCCAGTAGTACGGCGGGTAGTACGGGTACGGCCACGGGCCGTAGACCACGACCGGGTCGTACGCCGGCACGTAGATCACATCGGGCTGCGCCGGCTCGATCTTGATCACCGTCTGCTGCGGGGCGGCTTCCTCGACGATGACCTTCTGCTGTTCGTTGGACTTCAGGTTGCCCTGCGCTTGAGCCTTCGCGCGCAGGCGCTGCACCGCGTCGAGCACGTCCTTCGACGACGCGAGAAAGGCGTCGCCGAGGTTCTGCACCCAGTCGGGCTGGTCGCCCATCGGCTGCAGCACCTGCGGGAACGCCGCCAGCGACTGCACGCTGGGATCCCACGGCTTGTCCTGCACCGCCTGCACCGCGGCGTCGCCTTTCATGTCCTTGTTGGCCTTGGACCAGTTGGCGGCCTCGGCCACATCGGCCGGGTAGGTGGCGGCCATCAGCACCTGCGACAGCAGCGAGTCGGGATACAGCGCGATCGGTGCCACCAGCTGCTCGAGCTGCTCCTTGCTGAACGTGGCCGAGGCGCTGCGAGGCGCCGAGGCGGCGATTGGCGGTGGCTTGGCCGTCTGCGCGGGGGCCTGACCGTGCGGCAGCCCCAGCGTGATCGCCAGGAAGCTCAGACCCAACCCGCGGTTCCAGGCGCGCATGAGCGCCAGCTTACTGCGCCGCCCCGTTGCAGCAAGAGGCTCGTTTGATTCGACGCAAGATGCAGCGCAATGCGGGGGCGCCGAGTGCCCGGGTACTTTGGCCATCAGCACGCTGCTGCGGAGTCGTGGCCTGTCACCTTGAGTGCCATGCGCGCCATGCGGTCCAGCTCAGCACCTAAGGGTGGGGTCCCCATGGCGCCGCCAACAGCAGCTGGTTCTGCTGCGTCTTGATCAGTGGCCGCAGCTGCTTGGCGAACGCCATGAAATCGGCGTCTTCGAACAGGCGCTTCCAGAATGCACGCCGGTCGTCGTCGCCGTCGAAGCGCCACAGGTGCACGAGCTGGTGCAGCTCACCGGTGTCGGAGATGAAGTAGCCGATCAGGTTGTTCGAGAACCCGCCGGCCTGCAGCGCCGGCCAGCCGAGCGTCGTGTACAGCCGGACCACCTCCGACATCTGCCCGACGGTGACCGAGTAGGTGCGCTTTTCGTAGAGGGTGGGCATCGTGGTTCAGCCCTCGAGCGTGAAGCCGGCCTTGATCGTCACCTGCCAGTGCGCGACCTTGCCGTCGACGACGTGGCCGCGTGTCTCTTCCACCGTGAACCAGTGGATGTGGCGGACCGACTCGTTGGCCTTGGCGAGCGCACGCTGCACGGCATCCTCGATGCCGACGGTGGACGAGCCGACGAGCTCGAGCATCTTGTACACGTGGTTGCTCATGGGGACCTCCTATGGGCGATGGGCGTACACCGCTGCCGGTGCGGACGGTTCGATCATGCCCGCGACGGCCCACTTGCCCGTGTCGCATCGTGAGATTGGGAGCGCCACCTGACGTAGGGCAGCGACACCAGCGATGCCACCAGCAGCACCACCAGCACAGCAGCCAGCACGCCGGGCTGGTCGGCGTTGCGATAGGTCATGGTCAGTGCCACGGCAGGATGGCGCGCGCAGGTGGCCAGCGCGAGCACCGCGCGGTCGTCAGGGTCCGGGCCGCCCAGCAGATGCCCGACCGCCAGGCCGACCAGCGAGAACGCGATGATCGCCACCAGGCTGAAGTTGCCGAACAGCTTGGCGATCGACGGCCACTGCTGGATCAGCACTGGGATCAGCGCCAGCACCAGCAGTGCCATCGCGGCACGCGACAGCGGCTTGTCGATCCTGTCGGCCACCGCGGGTGCCCAGCGTCGCACGGCCATGCCGGCGACCACCGGCATCAGCATCGACATGGCGACGATCCTGGCGACACTGGCGTAGTCCACGTCGACCGGGCGATGGAACACGCGGCCGACGAGCGCCGCCACCAGGGGCACGTAGACGATGGCCACCAGCGCGGTGACCGTGAGCAGCCCGATCACGTAGGGCGAGTGGCCGCCCGCCTTGATCTGCCGGCCCGGCAGGATCGGCGGCACCGGCGACAGCGTCGACGCGATCAGGGCCACTTCGATCAGCGGATTGAGATCGAACGCGATCGCCACGCCGACGGCCAGCAGCGGCATCACGACCAGCATCGAGGCTACCGAGCGCAGCAGCAGAGCCGGCTTGCGCAGCAGGAACAGCACGTCGCCGAAGTGCGCGTGCAGGGCCACGCAGAAGATCACGCCCATCATGCTGAGCTGGATCGCGAGACCGATCAGTTGCGCGGCGGTCATGGCGTTCGTATTCTGTGGCGCAGCGCCGGGCCGACCTTGCGCCAGCGCAGTCGCGTGCGGCGCCAATCCGAGTAGAAGGAACCTTGTTTGACGGAGTGAAGGAGATTCCCGATGTCACTGCCACGCAGAAGCCTGTTGCTCGCCGCCAGCGCCGGTCTGATCGTGGCGTGCTCGACGACGACGGGTGGCGATGCATCCGCCGATCCGGCGGCCAGGCGGCACGAGATCG
>DATIFD010000492.1:0-2101 GCA_035455385.1 Burkholderiaceae bacterium | reverse complement strand
CACGTCGGGCATCCTGCAAACCGAGATCGCCTACCGCGAGCGCGGCGCCGACGGCGCCTTGCCGGGCTGGCTGCACTACCGCGAGACGCACGACACCGCATCGCTCGCGGGCTTCGTGCGCGCGTCGCTCGGCCTCGAAGGTCCGGCGTGGGTGATCTCCACCGCGTGTTCGTCGGGCGCCAAGGCGTACGCTGCCGCAGCGCGGCTGATCGCGCTGGGCGTCGTCGATGCCGCGGTGGTCGGAGGCTGCGACTCGCTGTGCATGACCACGCTGTACGGCTTTCGCGCGCTCGAGCTGCTGAGCAGCGACGTCTGCAGGCCGTGGGACGCGCGGCGCAACGGGCTGTCGCTCGGCGAAGGCGCGTCGTTCGCCCTGCTGCAGCGCGACGACGATGCGCCGGCGGCCTGGCTGCTCGGCTGCGGCGAGAGCAGCGACGGCCACCACATGAGCAGCCCGCACCCCGAGGGCGCCGGCGCCGTGGCGGCGATGCGCGCGGCGCTGGCCGATGCGGATCTGGCGCCCGAGCGCGTGGACTACCTCAATCTGCACGGCACCGGAACGCGCAACAACGATGCCGCCGAAGACCTCGCCGTCTGCGCCGTCTTCGGTCGCGCGCTGCCGTGCAGCTCGATCAAAGCGCACACCGGCCACGCGCTCGGCGCCGCCGGCGCGGTGGAGGCGGCGGTCTCGCTGCTCGCGCTGCGCCACGGCCTGCTGCCGGCGGGCCTGCATTGCGAGCGGCCCGACCCGGCGCTGCACGCGAACTATCTGCGCGCGCCGCAGTCGCGCTCGATCGCGGTGGCTGCCACCAACTCGTTCGGCTTCGGCGGCAGCAATGCCTGCCTGATCTTCGGGGCACCGCGATGAACCGCGCGGCGAACCGGGAGGCACGATGAAGACCGACGCCACGCTGCGGGTGGGCATCGCCGGCGTCGGCGTGCTCGGCCCCGGCTTCACCGACTGGCCGCAGGCCGCCACCGTGCTGCGCACGCCGAGCGATTGGTCGTCGGCCGCCACGGTCGTGCCGGCGCCGCAACGACTGCCCGCCACCGAGCGCCGACGCGCCGGCGTCGGCGTGAAGGCGGCGCTGGTCGTGGCCGACGCGGCCTGCGCGATGGCGAGCGTCGCGGTCGACGCGGTGGCCACCGTTTTCACGTCGGCCAGCGGCGACCCCGAGACCTGCCACGCGTTGTGCGAGGCGCTGGCCAAGCCCGAGCGTCTGGTGTCGCCGACGCGCTTCACGAACTCGGTGCACAACGCGCCGGCCGGCTACTGGCACATCGCCGCGCAGTCGCGTACCGCATCGACCAGCCTCGCCGCCTACGACGCCAGCGCCTGCGCCGGCCTGCTGGAGGCCGCCGCGCAGTGCGCGAGCAGCGGCGCGCCGGTGCTAATGGTCGCCAGCGACATGCCCTGTCCGCCGCCGCTGCACGCGCTGCACCCACTGCCCGATGTGTTCGCCTGCGCGCTGCTGCTCGCCCCGCCGGGGCATACGGCGGCATGGCCGCTGGCGCTGACTTTGGCCACAGACGGGCGGCCCACGCGCTGCGGCAGCGGCGAACTCGACGCCCTGCGCCGCGCGATCCCCGCGGCCCGCCTGCTGCCGCTGCTGGAGGCGCTCGCGCGCGACGAAACCTGCGCGCTGCTGCTCGACGGCGACGGACTCGACCTCGCACTGCGGGTGACGGCACGGCCATGAACGCACCGGCCACGCTGGACCATGCCGGCATCGCCGCGCGCATCCCGCACGGTGGCGCGATGTGCCTGCTCGAGCGCCTGCTGTCGTGGGACGACGAGCAGATCGTCTGCCGGACCGGCGACCACACCGACCCGATGCATCCGCTGCGCCTGGACGGCGTGCTGCCGGCGGCCAGCGCACTCGAATTTGCGTCGCAGGCAATGGCGCTGCACGGCGCGCTGTGTTCAAAGGCTGCGCTGGGCCCGACACCCGGCTTCCTGGCCAGCGCACGCGGCGTTCGCCTGCGCGTGCACCGCCTCGACGACGCGCCGGGCCCGTTGCGCGTGCGCGCGCAGCGCGTCGCCGGTGGCGATGCGCAGGCGGTGTACGCATTCGAACTGCGCGATACGCACGATCGCCTG
>DATIFD010000491.1:0-3141 GCA_035455385.1 Burkholderiaceae bacterium | reverse complement strand
GTGTTCGAGCGCGTCGGCGGCGTCGTCCACCAGGCCGAGGACGAGATCGCGGCCTGCGCGTTCGCGATCGGCGCGTCGTACGCCGGCAAGTGCGCCGTGACGATCACGTCCGGGCCGGGGTACTCGCTCAAGCAGGAGGCGATCGGACTTGCGGTCATGGCCGAAATCCCGCTGGTGGTGGTCAATGTCCAGCGCGGTGGACCGAGCACCGGGCAGCCGACCAAAGTGGAGCAGGGCGACCTGCCGGCAGCGGTGTTCGGCAGCCATGGCGACTCGCCGAAGGTGGTGATGGCGCCGACCAGCATCGAGGACTGCTTCTACTCGATGATCACGGCGCGCAAGATCGCCGAGACCTTCGGCATGGTCGTCGTGGTGTTGTCCGACGCCAGTCTCGCGACCGCGCAGCAGCCGTTCCCGCGGCCCGTGTTCAGCCCGGATTGGCTCGCGCCGCCGGTGGACCAGACGCCGGTGCAGGCGGGCGCCAAGCCGTACGACTGGGATCGGGTCACCGGCCTGTCGCGCCGGTTCCAGCCCGGGCAGCCCGGCGGCATGCACACGCTGACTGGACTGGCGCACGACCGCGCGAGCAAGGTCGCCTACGAGCCGTCGATCAACGAGGAAGGGCTGCGGGCGCGCAGCCTTAAGCTCGCGGCGTTGCAGAAGACCCTCGCGCCGCCGACGGTCTTCGGCGGCGAATCCGGCGACATGCTGCTCATCGGCTGGGGTTCGACGCAGGGGGTGATCGAGGAGGCGGTCACGCGGTTGCGGGCCGAGGGGCTGAAGGTGTCGGCGATGCAGCTGCGCTTCATCCAGCCGATGCCCTCCGGGATCCGCGAGATCCTCGGCCGCTTCAAGCAGGTGATGACGATCGAGGGCACCTGGTCCGACAGGCCCGCGGACGAACTGATCGACGCCGACAACCGCCGCTACGCGCCGCTGGCGATGATGCTGCGCTCGCGGTTCCTGGTCGACATCGACTGCTGGAGCGAGGCGCGCGGCCAGCCGATCAAGCCGGGCACCGTGGTCCAAGTCGTCCGCGAACGCCTGCACAACGCGAAGGGCGCTCAATCATGACGAACCGCTCGCTCAGTCAATGCGTGATCAAGCTGCACGAGGAGCACCACGCGCTCGAGGATTACCAAGGCGGCGTGCCTCGCTGGTGCAGCGGCTGCGGCGACAACGCCATCCTCGCCGCGATGCAGCGCCTGTGCAGCGAGGAGAACCTGGCGCCCGAGAACACCGTGTTCGTGTCCGGCATCGGCTGCTCAAGCCGGCTGCCGCACTACATGAAGACCTACGGCTTCCACGGCATCCACGGACGCGCGTTCCCGGTGGCCGAAGGCATCAAGATGTCGCGCCCCGATCTCAACGTCTTCGTCAGCACCGGGGACGGCGACTGTTGCTCGATCGGCGCGGCGCACTGGATCCACGCGATCCGCTACAACATGAACCTGACCGTCGTGCTGCACGACAACAACGTCTACGGCCTGACGAAGAAGCAGGCCTCGCCGACGTCGCCGCGAGGTCTGAAGAGCAACACGACGCCCTACGGCGCGACGCTCGAGCCGATGAACCCGCTCACCGTCACCCTGGGCGTGCAAGGCGCGTCGTTCGTCGCGCAGGCCGTCGACTGGGTGCCCGAAGTGCTGTACGACATCATGCATGCGGCGTACAAGCACCGCGGGTTCTCGTTCGTGCGCGTCCTGCAGCGTTGCCCCGAGTTCATGCCGAAGGCCTTCGACCCCTGGCTGCTCGACCCGCAGCGCACCCAGCTGCTGACGCATGCCGACGCTCTGCAGCTGAGCGCGCGGCTGTCGACGACCTATCGCAACCAGCGCACGCACGATCCGAGCAACATCGACCGCGCACGCGAGATCGCGTCGCAGAACGATCCGATCCCGGTCGGCATCCTCTACCGCAACCCCGACGCACCGTGCTACGAGGACCTGCGTCACGCCGGTCAGCTGCGCTCTCCCGAGTACATCCGCGCCGGACTGAATCGCGAACTCGACAAGTACACCGTCTGGCCGAAGGACGAGGCGCGACAAGCCGCCTGAACGCGACGACGTGAGCGTGTGATGGACACCCAGACCAAGCACCAGGATCAACTGATCTTCCACCTCACCGGCCAGCGTCAGGGTGACGGCGTCGCCGCGATCGCCGGTCTGGAGCTGCGTCCGGCGCTGCTGGCGGCCTACCGTGACCTGGCCGCGCTGCGGCACGACTTCCCCTTGGTGCTGATCGAAGGGCCCCAGGCCGCGCCTCACGATGCGGTCCGCTCGCTGTCGGGCCTGGTCGACGCGGCGCTGCAGGAAGTGGCGCCGCGCGGCATCGAAGGCGAGCGCCTGCGCCGCCATGCGCTGCAGCTCGAGCGCGAGATCCGCATCGCCGTCGAGTCCGGCGCACAAGGCAAGCTGGCCGAGCTGTGGGACGCCGCCGCGTCACGCCTGGGCGCCCGCGAGGGCGACACGCTCGAGCAGGTGCTGCAGCACACCGGCACCGCTTTGCCAGGCGATGGCGAGGTACTGGGTTGCAGCCCGACGATGCCGGCGCGCCTGCTGACCCACTTCTGGCGCGCCGCGACGTCAGCGAAGGCACAGCGCTTCAGCGTCGACCTCAGCCGGCTGGTGGTCAAGCTCTCGGACATCCTGCGTGCGGCGCACACCCATTCCCAGGCCGGCCGAACGCCGCAGGCACTGCAGCGCGGGCTCGGCGGCTCGCACCAGGATGCGTTCGACTTCGAAGCGCTGTCGCGCATCGTCGGCAAGGGCGTGCCGCGCGACGAACTGCCGCCCAAGAGGCGCGAGCGCATCGAGCGAACGCTGCGCACGCTGGAGACGCAGCGCTTCCACGCGCTGCCGTCGCTGATCGCGCACGGCGCGGAAGTGCCGGTGTACGACTTCGCGTTCGAAAGCTGCGCCGCGGCGGCCAGTGCCTTCAGCGAGCGTTTGCCGGAGCTGGTGGAACTGGTCAAGGCGCTGTCGGTCGCCGAGCTCGAGATCAGCGGCCAGTACGTCGAGGCGCAGCACGATTTCATCTTTGGCGCGTTCGGCGAGCACTCGCTGACGGCCGATGACTTGGCGCGCTTCCCCGACTACCTGGTGTGTGTCCCGCCGGAACGCAACGACGCGCCTGAAAACG
>DATIFD010000490.1:0-3794 GCA_035455385.1 Burkholderiaceae bacterium | reverse complement strand
CCAGCAAAGCATGACACAGATCAATTTAATAAGCGCATCACGGTACCAGAATCGCCCGAAAGCTGGGGAATTCTAGCCGTGGCGGCGAGATCGCCGCGGCACGGTCCGCCGCAGATGTGGCGGTGCTTGCAGGCCAACCGGAGACCAAGTCATGGGCCCACGTTCCAGCATCGGTGCCGTCTGTCGCGGGCTGGCGGCGGCGTTCACAGCGCTACTGATCGGCGGCGGCGCGGCCGCGCAGGAGCCGATCCGTATCGGCGCGTTCCTTTCGGTCACCGGCCCGGCGTCGTTCCTCGGCGATCCGGAGTTGAAGACGCTCGAGCTCTACGTCGAGCGGCTCAACGCCGCCGGCGGGGTGCTCGGCCGCAAGCTGCAGCTGGTGGCGTACGACGATGCCGGCGATGCCGAGAAGGCACGCACGTTCGCCAAGCGCCTGCTCGAGCAGGACAAGGTCGACGCCATCGTCGGCGGCTCGACCACCGGGACCACGATGGCGGCGGTGCCGCTGGCCGAGGCGGCGGGCGTGCCGTTCGTGTCGCTGGCCGGCGCGGTGGTGATTGTCGAGCCGGTCAAGAAGTGGGTGTTCAAGACGCCGCACACCGACCGCATGGCGTGCGAGAAGATCTTCGTCGACATGAAGTCGCGCGGCTTCGCCAAGGCCGCGCTGATCTCCGGCAGCGGCGGCTTCGACAAGTCGATGCGCGCCGAGTGCCTCAAGGTCGCCGGCCAACGCGGTGTCGAGATCGTTGCCGACGAGACCTATGGCGCCAACGACACCGACATGACGCCGCAGCTCACCAAGATCCGCGCCAGCGGCGCGCAGGCGGTGCTCAACGCCGGCTTCGGCCAGGGGCCGGCAATCGTCACGCGCAACCACAGGCAGGTTGGCCTGACGCAGCCGCTGTACCAGTCGCACGGCGTCGCGTCGAAGGAGTACATCAAGCTTTCGGGGCCCGCCGCCGAGGGCGTGCGGCTGCCGGCCGCGGCGGTGCTGGTGGGCGACCTGCTGCCGGCCGAGGATGCGCAGAAGCCCGTCGTCACCGGTTACCGTGACGCCTACGAGGGCAAGTACAAGACCGAGATCTCGACCTTCGGCGGCCACGCCTACGACGGGTTGATGCTGGTGGTGGGCGCGATGAAGCACGCCGGCTCGACCGACAAGGCCAAGGTGCGCGATGCGCTCGAGGCCACCAAGGGCTACGTGGGCACTGGCGGGGTGGTCAACATGTCCGCCAGCGACCACATGGGATTGGACCTGAGCGCATTTCGCATGCTCGAGGTGAAGAACGGCACCTGGGCCCTCGTGCCTTGAGGTTCGCCACGACAATCGGAGCGCGCTCATGGGTGGCCAGTGGCTGCAGTTCGTGGCCGGCGGCCTGACCGCCGGGGCCATCTACGCACTGGTCGGGCTCGGCTTCTCGATCGTCTTCAACGCCAGCGGCGCGATCAACTTCGCGCAGGGTGAATTCGTGATGATCGGCGGCATGAGCGCGGTGGCGCTGCTGGCCACCGGTATGCCGCTGTCGCTGGCCATCGCGCTCGCGCTCGCGGTGGCCGTGATCGTCGGCCTGCTGCTCGACAAGCTGGCGATCGAGCCGGCGCGCAATGCCGGCACCGTCACGCTGATCATCATCACGATCGGTGCGTCGTTGTTCCTGCGCGGGCTGGCGCAGCTGGTGTGGGACAAGCGCATCCACGTGCTGCCCGCGTTCAGCGGCGAGCAGCCGATCGCGCTGGGCGGCGCGACGCTGTTGCCACAGAGCCTGTGGGTGCTGGGCGTCACCGCGCTGGCGGTGGCCGTGCTGTCGTGGTTCTTCGGCCGCACGCTGTTCGGCAAGGCGATGCTGGCCAGCTCGTACAACGCGCTGGCCGCGCGGCTGGTGGGCATCCAGACGCGCACCGTGCTGCTGGTGAGCTTCGGCCTGGCCGCGCTGCTCGGTGCGCTGGCCGGCGTGCTGACCGCGCCGATCACGTTCACGTCGTACGACAGCGGCCTGATGCTCGGGCTGAAGGGTTTCGCCGCAGCGATGCTCGGCGGGCTGGGCAGCTTCGCCGGCGCCGTGGTCGGTGGCCTGGTGCTCGGGCTGCTCGAGGCCCTCAGCGCCGGCTTCGTGTCGTCGGCCTACAAGGACGCGATCGCGTTCCTCGTGTTGCTGGCGCTCTTGTTCTTCATGCCGGGGGGCTTGCTCGGTGCACGCCGGATCGAACGTGTCTGAACTCGCGCCGCGCCCGGTGCCGCGCGTGAGGGTGCGCCACTGGGCGGCCAGCGCGCGCACCGGCGGGCTGCTCGCGCTCGCGGCCACGATCGTGACGCTGCCGCTCGTGCTGGCCAACAACTACTTCTACGAAGTCGCGATCCTGGTCGGACTCAACGCGATCGTCTGCGTCGGCCTCAATCTGCTGGTTGGCTATGCCGGGCAGATCAGCCTCGGCCACGCCGGCTTCTATGCACTGGGCGGCTACGGCTCGGCGATCCTGTCGGGTACCTACGGCTGGCCCGCGGTGCTCTCGCTGGTGACGGCTACGCTGGCGGTCGGCGTGCTGGCCTTCGTGGTCGGCAAGCCGACGCTGCGCCTGAAGGGCCACTACCTCGCGATGGCGACGCTGGGTCTCGGCGTGATCGTGTCGATCGTGCTGGCCACCGAAGACCGGTGGACCGGCGGCCCCGACGGCATGTCGGTGCCGCCACTGGCGCTGGCCGGCGTGGTGCTGCAGGGCGAGCGCATGTGGTATGCGGTGGTCGGCATCGCGCTGCTGCTCGCGGTGTGGCTGGCGCTGAACCTGATCGACTCGCCGGCGGGGCGCGCGCTGCGCGCGCTGCACGGCTCCGAGACCGCCGCGCGCGTGCTGGGGATCGACGCCGCGCGCCACAAGCTGCGCGTGTTCGTGATCTCGGCGCTGTTCGCCGCCTGTGCAGGCGCGTTGACGGCGCACTACGCCGGTTTCATCACGCCGGCCAAGGCGTCGTTCATGCACTCGGTCGAGCTGGTGATCATGGTCGTGTTCGGAGGCATGGCGTCGGTGTTCGGCGCCGTGGTCGGCGCGGCGGTGCTGACCACGCTGCCGCAGCTGCTGACGGTGCTGAAGGACTACGAGATGATGGCCTTCGGCGCGGTGCTGATCGTCACGCTGGTGTTCGTGCCGCAAGGCATCGTGCCGACGCTGGCGCGGCGCTTCGCGGCCCGCAGCGTCGGTGCCCGGAGTCGGCGATGACGCTGCTCGCGGTAGACGACCTCGGCAAGGCGTTCGGCGGCGTGCGCGCGATCGACGACGTGTCGTTCACGATCGGCCGCGGCGCGGTGCACTCGATCATCGGCCCCAACGGTGCCGGCAAGACCACGCTGCTGAACCTGCTGACCGGGTTGGTCGAGCCCGACCACGGCCACATCCGGTTCGACGGCCACGAGCTGGCGGGGCTGCCCGCGCACCGCTTCGCCGCCGCGGGCATCGGCCGCACGTTCCAGAACCTGCAGGTGTTCTTCAACATGACGGCGCTCGAGAACGTGATGACCGGGCGCCACCTGCTCGAGCGCGACGCGCTGTGGGCCACGCTGGTGCGCGCGCCGTCGTTGGTGCGCAGTGAGGCGGCCACGCGCGAGCGCGCCTACGAACTGCTGGCGCACGTCGGGCTGGCCGACTGGGCCGACGAGATGGCCGACACGATGCCGTACGGCGCACTCAAGCGCCTGGAGATCGCGCGCGCACTGGCGGCCGAGCCGCGGCTGCTGCTGCTCGACGAGCCGGCCGCCGGGCTCAATGCCACCGAGGCGCGCGACATCGACGCACTGATCAAG
>DATIFD010000489.1:0-6020 GCA_035455385.1 Burkholderiaceae bacterium | reverse complement strand
CGTCCCAGCAAGCCGACAACAGCAGGTTCACGCCCATCAGCCGCTTGAGTCCGGGCGTGGCCAGCAGGTCCCACGCCGTGCCCGCGCCGTGGTCCGGCCCCAGCTCGGGCCGCCACGACGGCACGCGCGAGGCGAAGTGCCACGACAGCAACGGCAGCGCGAGCAACACGACGAAGGCAAGTCGGAATCCGGCGGCATCGATCAACAGACCGGCCAGCACAGGGCCGATGGCGTTGGACATCGACGGCGCCAGACCCAACCAGCTGAACACGCGCACGCGTTGCGTGCTGTCGCTCGCCCAGTGTCCGGCGGTGCGCAGGATGGCGATCAGCCCGAGGTTGGTGCCGGCACCGGTCAGCGCGGCGGCGCCGCACAGCAGCATGAACTGCGGCCAGCCGACGAGCCATGTGGCCACCAGCGCGATGGCGCCGCCGATCATCGACAACACCACCGCCAGCCGCACCGGCCGGTGGTAGCCGTGCCGGTCGGCCATGCGACCCGCGCGCAACGCCAGCAGCACCGGTGCCAACGCAAAGAGCGCCATCAGCACGCCCACCGCCCACTCGCTGCGGCCAACGCCCAGTGCGAGCAGCGGCGCCGACATGCGCAAGCCGGCCATGGCGCTGTGCAGACCGAGCTGCCCGATCACCAACGCCGCCAACAGGCGGCCCGACATCACTGCGGCGGGCCCCGCCGTCGCGGCAGCGATGGCGGGCACGATGGCGCGCTCGTTGTCCACCAGCCGCGGCCGCACCGCAGATTCGCTGCGCGCTGGCTCAGAGCCCAGGGGCATCTCCTTCGGACACCTCGTCGCGTTGGAACAGATCGCGCACGCGCGGATCCGGCAATGCCTCCACGCCCTTCAGCTGGCGCGCCATCACGCGCGTGCGACGTTCGGTGAGACCGATCGTGTTCTGGGCCTCCTCCAGCTTCTTGCGCGTCTTGGCGAGCATCTCGCCGAAGGCCTGGAACTCGGTCTTGACCGCGCCGAGCACCTGCCACACCTCGGCGCTGCGCCGCTCGATGGCCAACGTGCGAAAGCCCATCTGCAGGCTGTTGAGCGTGGCCAGCAGCGTGGTCGGACCGGCCAGCATGATGCGGTGTTCGGTCTGCAGCGCCTGCACCAGGCCCGGACGCCGCAGCGCCTCGGCGTACAGCCCTTCGGTGGGCACGAACAGGATCGCGAAGTCCGTGGTGTACGGCGCGCTGATGTACTTGGTGCGGATGGTGCGCGCCTCGGTGCGCAGGCGCGACTCGATCGCATTGGCGGCCGCCTCCATCGCGATCGGGTCGGCACGTTCCTGCGCCTCGACCAGGCGCTCGTAGTCCTCGCGCGGGAACTTGGCGTCGATCGGCAACCACAGCGGCTCACCGTCTTCGCGGCGACCCGGAAAGCGGATCGCGAACTCGACCCGCTCGCGGCTGCCGGGCACCGTTTCGACGTTGCGCGCGTACTGTTCCGGCGTGAACACCTGCTCGAGCAGCGCGGCCAGCTGAACCTCGCCGAACACACCGCGCGTCTTGACGTTGATCAGCACCCGGTTGAGCGAGCCGACATCGCGCGCCAGGCCCTGCATCTCGCCCAGGCCCTTGTGCACCTGCTCGAGCCGATCGGCCACCAGCTTGAAGCTCTCGCCCAGGCGCTGCTCGAGCGTGCTCTGCAGTTTTTCGTCGACGGTGGCGCGCATCTGCTCGAGCTTCTTCTCGTTGCCCTCCTGCAGCGCCTGCAAGCGCACCTCGACCGCCTGCCGCATTTCCGACTGACGTCGCTCGTTGGTGTCGCTCAACAGGCGCAGCTGCTCGGCCAGCACCTCGCTGACGCGGCGCAGCGCGCCCTCGTTCTGCAGTTGCAGCGCGGCCAGTTGCTGGCGGAAGGCGTCGATCTGCTCGTTCTGCGTGCGAGCGACATCGCCGCTTTGCGTCAGCAGCACCTGCTGCAGCGAGCCGAGGTCGGCGCGCGAAGCCTGCGCCTGGCGGGCGATCTCGTCGCGCAACTCGCGTTCAAGCCGCTCGCTGGCCTGCGCATCGCCGCGCCGCCACGCCAGCCACAGCACCACCAGCAACACCAGCGCCAGCAAGGCGGGGACGATCCATTCGGGCATGGCGTCATTGTCGCCGGAGCCGATCCCGGCCCCGGCCGCCGTCGGCCGCTCTCAAGCCTCAGAGCCGCACCGTCAGAACCCCTCGCATCGACTGGCGTCGGTGGCTCACCGTGGTGACGCCGCGGCTGGGGCCGCGCTGCCGCGGGGCGCCACGTCGGGATGGAACCCGATCGTCGCCAGCATCACCAGAAAGCCGACCACGTAGGCCACCGCGACGTGCCAGCCGTGGCGCAGCCACTGTGCGACGTTGCGCCCTTGCGGGTACATGCCACACAGCGCGACGCCGGCCGAGGAACCGAACCAGATCATCGAGCCCCCGAAACCCACGGCATCAGCGAGGAAGCCCCAGTCGTAACCACCCTGCTTGATGGATAGCGCCGTGAGCGGGATGTTGTCGAACACCGACGACAGGAAACCGAGCCCGAACGCGGTCTGCCACGACGCCGCCGGCAGCCGTTCCACCGGCATCATCGAGGCACACAGCACCAGCGAAAGCAGGAACACCGAGCCTTTGAACGCGCCCGGCAAGAAGAGGTTCCAGTCGGGACGGCGCGGCCCGACCGACAGCAGCAGGGCCACCCACACCGCCGCGCCAAGGAACGGGAACAGGTCTGACACCTCATTGAAGCGGACGTTGACCACCACGTTGACGGCGATCGCCGAGATCAGGATGAAGGCGACGATCCCCACCCGCGTCCAGTCGACCGGTTGGTGCGCGGTCTCGTCCTTCTGGATCGGCGAGAAGCGCTGCTGCTGCAGCGAGGCCGGAATGCCGAACAGCACCAGCGCCACGCAAGCGCCGATGAAGGCCTCGAGCACCTCCAGTGGATGAACACCCGCGATCCACATCATCGTCGTCGTCGTGTCGCCCACCACGCTGCCGGAGCCGCCCCCGTTGGAAGCCGCGACGATGGCCGCCAGGTAGCCGATGTGCACCTTGCCGCGAAACACCGTGTGTGCGATGGCACCGCCGATCATCGCGGCGGCGATGTTGTCCAGGAAACTCGACAGCACGAATACCAGCACCAGGAGCACGAAGCAGCCCTTCCAGTCGTCGGGCAGCCAGCGCGGCAGCACAGCGGGAATCTCCGTGTCCTCGAAGTGCTTGGCCAGCAGCGCAAAGCCGAGCAGCAGCAACAGCAGGTTGATCAGGATCACCCACTCGTGCAGCAGGTGCGACCCGAAACCGGCCAGACCGGCGCCGGCCTTGAACGGCGAGAAGAGAATCTTGTACAGCGCGATCACGATCGCGCCGTAGACGGCGACGCGCAGCGTGTGGTGGTGGAACACCGCCACACCGATCAGCACGCTGGCGAACAGGATGAACTCGACGGGAACCGGCCCGATCGCCGGCCCGCTGAATGCGACAGGACTCATCAATCCCTCAAGTGGCTCGTGGAAGCAAACGGGCGAACTGTTCCACGGCTTCGGGCCCCGCGCCGTGGGTGTTTTCGATGGCTTGCGGCCGGCTCCGTCGCCAAGTGCGGGCTGCAGCTGATGGCGTTGGCGTCGGCGCTCAAGATGCGTCGATGCGCAAAGGCGCGAGCGCGCTCAGCATGGCCTGCGGCAGCGCCACGGGGCGCCGGCTGGCGCGATCGACGTAGACGTGCACGAAGTGCCCGGCAGCCGCGCAGGCCGCAGCCGCGTCGGCGAACAGCCCGATCTCGTAGCGCACGCTCGACGTGCCCACGCGCCCGACCCGCACGCCCGCTTCGACTGCCTGCGGATACTGCAGCGGCGCGAAGAAGTTGCAGTGGGTCTCGACGACCAGACCGATCACCTCACCGCGGTGGATGTCGAGCGCCTCGCGCTCGATCAGGTAGCTGTTGACTGCGGTGTCGAAGAAGCTGTAGTAGACGACGTTGTTGATGTGGCCGTAGACGTCGTTGTCCATCCAGCGCGTCGTGATGCGTGTGAAGAACGGGTAGGCGCCGCGTGGTTCCGGCTGTGGTCGTTCGCTCATGCGGCCGATTGTTTCATCGATTCGCGCCTCGACTCGCCGTGACCCGACCCCTGCGGTCGCCACAGTTGCGCGCCGCGCGCGGCTTCGCACACGGTGCGCAAGTGCACCGCGACCGTGGCCTCGATGTCGGTGCCATAGCCGCCGGCCATCGCGACCGCCACCGGAATGCCGCGTGCGCGAAGCGCCTCGAAGACGCGCCGATCGCGCTCGGCCAGGCCCTCGAAGCTGAGCTTCAGCCGGCCGAGGCGGTCGCCTTCGTGCGGGTCGGCGCCCGCGAGGTAGAACGCCAGCCCCGGCGGCGTGGGTGCGAGTTGCGTCCATGCCGCCTCCAGCGCGTGGTCGAGCGCCCGCAGGTAGTCGTCGTCGCCGCAGCCATCATGCAGTTCGACGTCGAGGTCGCTGCGCGCCTTGCGCGCCGGGAAGTTGCGCGCGCCGTGCATCGACAGCGTGAACACCGTCGGATCATCAGCAAAGATGGTCGCGGTGCCGTCGCCCTGGTGCACGTCGAGGTCGATCACCAGCACGCGCAGCAACGGGCGCCGCGCACGGTGCGCCTCGGCCTGCATCAGCCTTGCGGCCACAGCGGTGTCGTTGAAGACGCAGAACCCGGCGCCGCGGTCCGCATGGGCATGGTGGGTGCCGCCGGCGAGCTGCACGGCCACCCCATCGTGCAACGCGGCTCGCGCGGCGCAGACGGTAGCGCCCACGGAACGGCGCGAGCGCTCGACCATCGCCGGCGACCACGGCAGCCCGATGGCACGCAGCACGGGGTCCGGCAGCAAGCCGCGGCTGACGGCGTCGACATAGGCAGGCTCGTGGGCCAGGGCCAGTTCACCGTCGGTGGCGGCCGGGGCTTCGATGAGTTCAACGTCCGGGCAGTGCCGGGCCACCTGCTCGCGCAGTCGTGCCGACTTCGATACCGGAAAGCGATGTCCCGGCGGCAGCGGGATGCTGAAGCGGTCGAGGCAATAGGCGCGCACGCGGCGATTGTCGCCACGCGGCCCAGAGCTAGGTCGACCACCCTAGTTTGCTGCACTGCACCAAAAATGTCTTGCAATCGAAGGGGAAGCACCTATACTTCGAGTCATGTTGCAGTGCAGCATGCATGCAACGGACCACCAACCCACCGGAGAAACACATGATGACCGTTGAACAAGTCGCTGCCGCCAATCGGGCGAACGTCGAAACCCTGTTCGGCCTGACCAACAAGGCCTTCGAAGGCGTCGAGCGCCTGGTCGAGCTGAACCTGCAAGTCGCCAAGGCCGCCATCGCCGAGGTCGCCGAAGGCACCAAGGCTGCGCTGTCGGTGAAGGACGCGCAGGAGTTGCTGTCGCTGCAAGCCGGCCTGCTCCAACCCAGCGCCGAGAAGGCCGTGGCCTATGGCCGCCATGTCTACGACATCGCCGCCACGACGAATGCCGAAGTGACCAAGGTCGCCGAAGCGCAAATGGCCGATCTGCAGAAGAAGTTCCTGGCTGGCGTCGACGGTGCGATCAAGAACGCGCCGGCCGGCACCGAGAGCGCCGTGTCGCTGGTGAAGTCGGCGATTGCCGCGGCAAACAACGCGTACGAGAGCGTGCAGAAGGCTGCCAAGCAGGCCGCCGAGATCGCCGATGCCAACATCCAGGCCGTGACGGCTACCGCCGCGAAGGCGACCAGCAAGAGCAAGCGCGCCGCCTGAGCATTGAACTACCACGCGAGAACGAACATCTGAGCGAGTGCGGCGGGCCTCCGCCGCCTTGCTGAACGGTTGTCTCCTCGGTACCTCTCGAAATCCCCTTTCAAGGTACCTTCGGCCCGATGGTTCGCCATCGGGCCTTTTTCATTGGCTCGCCGGAACCTTCAGAAGTCATAGGCATATTCATAGAAGAAACGAGTTCTTCATTCCAATGGGACTCGTCTCTAGAGTGCGCCGGGCGCGGATGCGCGACCGATCTGGCTTCAATGTACGCGTA
>DATIFD010000488.1:0-2984 GCA_035455385.1 Burkholderiaceae bacterium | reverse complement strand
GCCGCGCCAGGCCGAGGATCTTCGCCGCCCGCTCCTCGCCGTATGCGGCCCTCATCGACGCGTCGTACTCGGGCACGGCCGAATACTTGCTGTGGATGCTGAAATGCACGCCCGAGAAGCTGTGGCCGTTGTCGTAGACGCGCACGCCCATGTCCTCGAAGAACTTGTAGTCCGACACGAACGGCACGAACTGTTCGATGGCCATCGGCTTGGGCGCGTCGGCCGGCATGCCGGCCCACATCCTCTTGGCCGTGCCGGCCGACGACTCGTGCACCACCATCGGGTGCATCGTGTCGTTCAGGTTCTCGATGAACATCTTCCAGTTGCAGGGGTGCAGGAACCGCAGGCAACCGCCGGCGATCTCCAGCTGGCCCTCGGGCGAGCGGTCGGCCATGTTGTCGATCGAGCTGAGCGAGTCGCCGAAGTACGACTCGAAATCGGGCCCCGCATCGCCGAGCTTGACGAAGATGAAGCCGCGATACAGGCGGACGTGCTGGACGGCGACCAGCCCGCGACCTGCCTCGCACTGGCGCATGGAGGTGCCCTCATAGCCGTTCTGCAAGGGGATCGCGAGCAACGCGCCGTCGGTCTTGTAGGCCCACGCGTGGTACGGACAGCGAAAGAACCGCGCCGTGTTGCCACTCGGCGCGCTGACCACGCGGGCGCCCTTGTGGGCACAGCGATTCATCAGCACGCGCACCGTGCCGTCGTCGTGGCGCACCGCGATCAGCGGCTGGCCCGCGATCTCGGCGGTGATGTAGTCGCCGGCATTCGGCAGCTGGCTGTCGTGCCCGACGAAGTTCCAGGTGTTGACGAAGAAGTGCTCGCGCTCGAGGTCGAACAGTTCCTCGCTGATGTAGAGGTCGCGATGCACGCGGTCGGGCTGCACCAGCGCGCGCACCGCGTCGGGCCGGCCTGTGTACTTGCTCCTCATCGCGGATTCCATCGCAACGCCATCGAAGTATGCGTCAACGCGGCAACGTCGCGACGCCGCGCGACCGTCCGGCGCAGCACCGGCGGTTAAGGTGATGCCCCGACAAGGAGGCCAAATTTTTCGCGATATAGTGCGCCCCTTTGCGACGGGGGCCGTCGCGCGCCGCCCACAAGGTGGCGAGTCTTGACCACACAGCGACTGCGCAACCCGCCGCGCAGCCGACTGGAGGGCCGCGAGTGAACTACGCCGAGCAACAACGCAACCCGACCAAGCACGCGGTCGGGCTCGGCATCGTCATCGTGATGCACATCATTCTCGGCTGGGCGCTGCTCAACGGGCTGGCGCGTCGCGTGGTCGAGGTGGTCAGGGGACCGATCGAGACGAAGATCATCGAGGAGGTCAAGCCACCACCGCCGCCGCCGCCGGAGAACCTGCCCCCGCCGCCGAAGCTGCCTCCGCCGCCGCCGGCGTTCATGCCGCCGCCGGAGATCCAGATCCAGAACCCGCCGCCGGCACCGGCCATCACCGTGCAGACGGTGCCGCCGCCACCCGCGCCGCCGGTGACGATCGCACCGCCACCGGCCCCCGAGGCGCCGCCGGCGCCGCCGGCCCCGGCGCGCGTTGCGCCGCAGGTGAACTTCAACACCGACTGCACCAAGCCCGCTTATCCGCCCGCGGCGGCGCGGGCCGAGGCAACTGGCGTCTCGGTCATCAAGGTCACGGTCGGCATCGATGGGCGCGCTACCGCCACCGAGATCGCCAAGAGCTCGGGGCCAACGCGGGAGCACAAGCTACTCGATCGCGCTGCCGAGGCGGCGATCCGCGATACCTGCAAGTTCAAACCCGGTACGGTGGACGGCAAGCCCGAGCCGCTGACCACTTCCGTCAGCTACGTCTGGAAGCTCGAGTAGTACCCGTCAAAACCCAAGCTGCGTGGCTCCGCGCCAGCCGGAGCCATTGCGCGGCACACGTCGTGTTGGAGGACCCATGCCGTTGAAGAGAACCTTGCACCCGCTGTTGGCGATCGTTGCCCTGTGCGTGTCGACCCTCGCGCCGCATCAGGCGGTGTTCGCTCAAGCGGCCTCGGCGGCCGAGGCGGGCGCACCGCCGGCAGCGCCTGCCGCGCCGGCCGTACCCGCCGCGCCGCCCGAGCCGATGGTGACCAAGGAGACGATCGACAACCCTTACGGCCTCGAAGCCTTGTGGAAGCAAGGTGACTTCGTCGCGCGCGGCACGCTCATCATCATGATCATCATGAGCATGGGCAGCTGGTACATCATCTTCACCAAGGTGTTCGAGCAGCGCAAGCTGCTCAAGAGCGCCAAGGAGGCCGGCGAGAGCTTCTGGAAGTCCGGCTCCGTGAAGAAGGGCGTCGACACGCTCGACGAAGGCAGCGCGTTCCGCTTCATCGCCGAAGAGGGCCTCAAGGCCGACGAGCACCACGAAGGCAGCCTGGTCGAACAGATCGACCGCCATACGTGGATCGGCATGAGCGTGCAGCGCGCGGTGGAGAACATCCAGAGCCGCCTGCAGGACGGCCTGGCGTTCCTCGCGACCGTGGGCTCGACCGCGCCGTTCGTCGGCCTGTTCGGCACCGTCTGGGGCATCTACCACGCGCTGACCGCGATCGGCATCGCCGGGCAGGCTTCGATCGACAAGGTGGCCGGCCCGGTGGGCGAGGCGCTGATCATGACCGCGTTCGGCCTGGCGGTCGCGGTGCCCGCGGTGATGGGCTACAACTGGCTGATCCGTCGCAACAAGACAGTCATGGAGCGCGTGCGCGCGTTCTCCGGCGATCTGCACAACGTGCTGCTCGCCGGCAAGCGATGACCCACCCCCGAAGCGCCTTCGGCGCCTCCCCCTCGAGGGGGCGCCGCCAGCGGCCCGGCGAAGCCGGTTCCGCGGCGGCTGCTTGACTGGAGTGCCTCATGGCAGTCGGTAAAGAGATTCGCGGCAAGATCAAATCGGTGGAGAACACCAAGAAGATCACCAAGGCCATGGAGATGGTCGCCGCCTCGAAGATGCGCAAGGCGCAGGAGCGCATGCGCCA
>DATIFD010000487.1:0-6793 GCA_035455385.1 Burkholderiaceae bacterium | reverse complement strand
CACGCCGCGCGCACCGAGCGCCTACGCATCGGGCTCGCGCCAGACTTGCCGGATCATGCCGTCGATGTCGAGCTGGTGGCCGGCGCGCCGCGTGGCGGCCTTCCATTCCTCCGGTGCCGGCGCGACGCGCCGCGATTCGCGGCCGCCCCACAGCGACACCTTGAGCGCGAAAACCACCGGCCCCTTGCGCGCCTCGAAGGGCTCCACCGCCACGATGCGGCGCACGAGCTCGCGGCCCGCGTCGGCGTCGAGCAGCGTGTCGAAGTCGAGCCAGACCTTCGTCTTCAGCCCGGGCTTGACGGCGATCACGATGAAGCCGCCGATCGACTGGTGCAGCGGCGCAGCCTGCACCGCCTGGCGTGCCGCGGCCTCGACGGCCTTGATGTAATCGGCCATCGCGTCGACGCTCGGCACGCGCTCCTCGAGCACGCTGCTGGGCTGCAGCAGCACCACGCCGTGCTTGGTGAGCGGCTCGGCGGCGTGCGCGAGCGGCATCGCCATCCAGATCAACACCGACAGAATCAGCGCGCGCATGCGGCACTATAGGCATGCAGGACGCAGGGAAAGCGACCGGCCCCTCGCCGGGAAGCGAAGAACGCGAGCATGCTGCACATCATCGACCCCGCCATCGTGGGTGGCGGCGCCGCCGCGGCCCTGTTTGTGCCGGGCGCTGCGGCACCGACACAGCTCACGCCGCGAGCAGCTCCACCTCGAACACCAGCGTGGCGTTCGGCGGGATCACGCCGCCGGCGCCGCGCGCGCCGTAACCGAGCTGCGGCGGGATCACCAGCACGCGCGTGCCGCCGACCTGCATGCCCTGCACGCCCTCGTCCCAGCCGGCGATCACCATGCGCGCACCGAGATCGAAGCGGAACGGGTCGTTGCGGTCCTTGCTCGAATCGAACTTGGCGCCGCGCTGCTGCGGCGCCGCCGGGTCGTGCAGCCAGCCGGTGTAGTGCACCGTCACCTCGCGTCCCGCGCGTGCGGCGTCGCCGCCGCCGACCACGGTGTCTTCGTACTGCAGGCCGCTGGCCGTGCGCGTCATGCCGGGCATCGCGTGCTCCCCGTTCGTGATTCCGAAGGCGCCATCATGCAACACGCGCCGCATGCGTCGATGTCGCCCGACCGGCCGCCCGGTCCGCTCACCCCGGGATCTCGGGCTCGACCAGCGTGGCCAGTTGCGCCAGCGATTCCTGCCAGCCGAGGTAGCACATCTCCACCGGGATCATCTCCGGTATGCCCTCCTGCACGACGCTGAGCTCGGTACCGCACGAGACCGGGCGCAAGGTCACCGTGGTGGTCATCTCGCCGGGCATGTTCGGATCGTCGAACTTGTCCGTATAGCGAAGCCGCTCGTTCGGCACCAGTTCGAGGTAGACGCCGCCGAAGCTGTGCGCGTGCCCGCTGGAGAAATTGGTGAACGACATCTTGTAGCCGCCGCCGACCTTGGGGTCGATGTGGTGCACCTTGCAGGTGAAGCCGTAGGGCGGCAGCCATTTCGCCATGGCGTCGGCGTCGATGAGCGCCCGGTAGAGCCGCTCGGGCTTCGAGCGCAGGACGCGATGGAGCTTGACGGTACCTGTGGCCATGATTCGGTTCCTCTCGATAAACGCTGGGGCTGGGGTATCCGGCCGACCCGATTCGCACGATGCCAGCCGTCGCGCCGCACCGGGACTGCCTGGCCCACGACGGTTGACCGCACGGGGTTTCGACAGGTACCGGCCCCGTCCGGCGCTCACGCGACCTTCGGAACGATGACGGCGGACAGGTACATGCCATACACGACGAGCAGCAGCACGCCGCGCCTTCGCTCGATGACGCCGCCGCGGGTCGGAAAGGTGAGTGCCACCGCCAGCAGCCCGAACCCCAGTGCGACCGCCAGCTCGTGCCAGTCCACCGCGATCGGATGGAGGACCGCGGCAACCCCCACGATGAACAGGCCGTTGAAGATGTTGCTGCCGAGGATGGTTCCGAGCCCGACTTCGCTGTGGCCGCGCAGCGCGGCAACCATCGCCGTCGCCAGCTCGGGCACCGAGGTGCCGATCGCGACGACGGTTGCTCCGATCACGAACTCGTCGACCCCGAACGAGACCGCGATGCCCCTGGCCCCGACGACGATGAAGCGCCCGGCCGCCACCAGCAGACCCAGGCCCGCGATGCACGACATCAGCGCGGCCCAGCCGCGCCGCTGCGCCACGGCCGACTGCGTGGCCTTGCGCTGCCGTCTTGCTTCGACGACCGTGGCGACCAGCCAGGCCGTGAACAGGCCCAGCAGCAGGACACCGTCGAGCCTGGACAGCACGCCATCGACGAAGAGCGCACCGGTGATCACCGGCACCATCAGCGCGACCGGAAAGTCGCGCCAGACGGCATCGCGCGAACTGCGCAGGCCCGACACCAGCAAGGCCAGCGCGAGGATCAACGCCACGTTGACGACGTTGCTGCCCAGGGCGTCGCCGAGCGCGATCTGCGGCTTGCCCGCCAGCGCGGAGCTGACGGACACCGACAACTCCGGACTCGAGGTGGCAAACGCCGCCACCGTCGCGCCGACGATGCCCGGAGACACGCGGGCCCAATGCGCCAGGGTCACGGCGCCGCGAACGAAGACCTCTCCGCCGATCCCGGCGCAGACGAGACCGGCGACCAGTGCGGCGTAGTCGCTCAGCGGCATCGCGTCGGGTCGAGGGCGGCCGGCGATGCTACCGATCGCGCAACGGCTCTCGGGCGCTCTGCCTGCAGCGGTCCCGATGCATGTTCACCATCGCATCATCGTTGCGGCAGCGCCGCCTGCGCCGCCTTGACCGCGATCTGGCGAAACCACTCGACCATGTAGTGCCCCGAGGGGTACTTGTCGCAGCCGGTCACGGTGTCGCCAAACGCCAGCACCAGCGCCACCTCGTCGACCGCCGGTGCGATCGCATCGCGGCAGCGCGACGGTTCGGCCGGCGCCATCTCGATCGTGGCGCCGGTGGCCGTGCCTTTGAACGGCTCCAGCACCAACACCGTGGCCTGCCCGTCGGACGCCACCGCGACGATGCGGCCGACCGCGATCACGTGCGCCTGCTGCATCGCCTCCTGCGCGGTCTTCAGCTGCGCCTCGGGCGAGAAGCAGTCGCAACCGGCGGCGTGCGCCGGTGCAGCGGCCCCGCTCAGCGCCCCGGCGAGCAGCGCGGCGCCCGCCCGTGTCAGCGCGCGACGATCTGCCATGCGACCACCGCCTGGCAGACGAAGCCCACCGTGAATGCGAGCGTGCGCACCCACGGCACCGCGAAGGCGTACGCGACGGCATGAACCACGCGCGCCCAGAAGTACACCACCGCGGCGGTCGCCACCGCGGCGCTGGTGACACCGACGGCCTGTGCCGCCAGCACGAGCGCGGCGAAGATGACCAGGTTCTCCACCGCGTTGGCGTGCGCCTTCATCAGGCGCTGCGCCCACGGCGACTGCGGCTTCGGGTTCTCCGGGTAGCCGACGGCGTCCATCAGGCCGCGAACGGCCACGCGGTCGAGGACGTAAGGCACCCACAACAGCCCGGTGAGTGCGGTGACGTACGTCAGGTAGAGCAGTTCGGTCTTCATCGCGTTCTCTCCATCGTGGGCGTCAGCCCGGATCGCGCTCGAGGTAGCTCTGGAACACCCCCACGTGCACCAGCGCCGCGTCGGCGTCGTGCGGCCACAGCTCCTCGGCCCTGAAGCGCACGTCGTAGGTCGGCTCGGCCTCGGCGTCGATGCCGTGCGCATGCGCGTCGGGGAACGGGTACACCGGCGACTCGCCCACCACCACGCCGCACTTGCCGCGGATGTAGCCTGGCATGCGCGCATGGCCGGGGATGTGATCATCGCGCACGCGCACGCGATCGCCCGGCTCGAAGCGCTCGCGGCCCTCGGCATTGCCGCGCCCCGGTGCGCTCGGCCGCGCCAGCGGAAAAGCGCCGCCGGCGCGCCGCTCGAGCTCCTCGGCGGTGACGATGCCCTTCTCGACGCACAGCGTGGCCAGGCTGGTCAGCGAGCGCTCGTAGTAGCTCGCGCTCAGGTAGTGGCGCGGCTCCATGCGCTCGATCGCATGGCGGTACTCGTCCATGTTGAAGATGCCGAGTCGCACCGCCAGCGAATACAGCGCATTGACGCGCTTCTCCCACGGCGCGTGGAACACCCGCGCGTTCAACGCGTAGCGCACCGGGCCGAAGCCCTGCTTGCCGCCGAGGTCGTGCATGCCGTCCATGGGTGCTCCTGCTCGCTACAGGCGTGCGACGCCGATCATCGATTCCTTGGTCACGATGGCGGCCAGCTGCTCCTCGCTCCAGCCCTCGGTGTGCGCGGGGCGCACCGGCAGCACCATGTAGCGCGTGTCGGCGGTGGTGTCCCAGACGCGGATCTCCATCTGCGGCGGCAGCTCGAGCCCCATCTCCTTGAGCACGGTGCGCGACTGGCGCACGATGCGCGAGCGGTATTCGAGGTCCTTGTACCAGTCGGGCGGCAGGCCGATGACCGTGAACGCGGTGCACGAGCACAGGGTGCAGCAGATCACGTTGTGCACGCTGGGCGTGTTCTCCAGCACCACCAGGTGGCGATGGTGCGCCGGCATCGTGAGGCCGAGCTCGAGCACGGCATCGCGGCCGTTGGCGAGCAGGCGTTGCCTGTAGGCCGGGTCGGTCCACGCCCGGGCCACCACGCGCGCGCCGTTGCGCGGCACCCAGACCTCGTCGGCCGCGTGCTCGAGCTGCTCGACCGCGCCCGACGGCTTGAGGTTGCGCGCCTCGAATGCGGCGTCGATCGCGGCGACGCGTTGCTCGACGCTGGCCGCCGAGGGTTGCACGTGCATGGATTCGGCCATCACCCTTCTCCGCTACAGGCCCGCCAGTATAGGAAAGCCGCGGCGTGCGCCGTCAGATCGCGTTGAGGTGCATGCCGAAGTCGAGCTCGACGATGGCGCCGGTCATCATCGTCGCGCCGGTGCCGAGCCACCAGATCGCCTCGGCCACTTCGTCGGGATGCCCGATGCGCTGCAGCGGCGACACGTCGATCTGGTGCGCGCGCCGCTGCGCGAACGTCTCGGGCGCCAGCCGCTCGACGAAGCCCTGCTCCACCAGCGCCGGGCACACCGCGTTGACGCGCACCTCGGGCGCCAGCACGCGCGCCAGCGCCAGCGTCAGCGCGTTGAGCGCCGCCTTCGACGCCGCGTAGGGGATCGACGAGCCGCTGCCCATCAGCGCCGCGCGCGACGAGATGTTCACCACCGCGCCGCGACCGCTCGCCTTCAGATGCGGCGCCGCGGCGCGCATCATCTGGAACGGGCCGATCGCGTTGACCGCGTAGATGCGCTGGAAGTCGTCGGCCTGCACGTCGTGCAGCTTCGCGTGCGGCACCATCACGCTGATGCCCGCGGCATTGACCAGCACGTCGAGGCGGCCCAGGCGCTCGACCGTGGTGGTCACCAGCCGCACGCAGTCGGCGTCGCGCGTGACGTCGCCTTCGATCGCGATCGCCCGCTGGCCCGGCGCGTTCGCGCCGGCCACGAGCGCGCCGGCCGCCTCCCGCTGGCCGGCATCGAGGTGGTTGATCGCGACGTCCCAGCCTTGCTGCGCAAAGCGTCGTGCGGTGGCCGCGCCTATCCCTGATGCGGCGCCGGTGATCAGCGCAACGCGGCGCTGCGCGGCATCGTCGTGGCTCATGGCAATCCCTCCGCCGTCGCTCACGCGGCCGTCTGCAGAAAGTCCAGCAGCAGGCGGTTCACCGCGGTGAACTGCTCCTGCTGCACCCAGTGTCCGGCGCCGTCGACGAGCTCGGCCCCGAGCATGCGCGTGCACGCCGCGGCCTGCATCGCCTCGAAGTCGCCGGGCTTCTGGTAGGTGCCCCAATCGCTGGCGCCGGCCACGAACAGCGACGGCACGTCGATCGTGCGGCCCGAGAACAGCTGCAGCTCGGCGATGCAGGCGGCATCGGTCGCGGCGCGGTACCACTGCAGGCCGCCCTGGAAGCCGGTGCGCCGGTATTCGCCGCTGTAGACCGCCAGCTCGGGCTCGGGCAGCCAGGCGCAGGCGGCGACCTCGGCCTCGCCCGGCATCTCCACCGCCACCGTCTGCGCCATCGTCTGCCCGCGCTCCATCACGTAGTAGGTGGGCATGTGCGCCAGCTCGGCCGCGCTCCACGCGCGCAGCGGATGTGGGTGGTTGTCCTTCCAGTCGGCGCTCTTGTGGTGGTAGTAGGCGCGCAGGAACGCGTGCACGCCCTGCTCGCAGCGCCACATGTCGTCGTTGGCGCGGCGCGTCGTGTAGTACCACTGGTAGTGCTGGCGCGGCCAGCGCAGCGCACCGAGCTGCTCGTTCATGTCGGCCAGCCGCGCCGCCAGCGCCGACGCGGGCACGCCGATCGGCGGCGGCCCCGCGAACGGCGCGCTCATCAGGACCACGCTGCGGAACACGTCGGGCCGCAGCAGCGCGCACCACGCGGCCACCGGCGAGCCGAAGTCGTGGCCCACCACTGCCTTGACGCGGTCGATGCCGAGCGCCGCGAGCAGGCCCACCGCGTCGCGCGCCAGGTTGAGCATGCGAAACGGCCGCACCTCGCCGTCGTAGCCGGCATCCCAGCCCACGGTGCGCCCGTATCCGCGCTGGTCGGGCGCGATCACATGGTAGCCCGCCGCGCCGAGCGCCGGCAGCACGCGCCGCCAGCTGTAGGCCAGCTCCGGAAAGCCGTGCAGCAGCAGCACGCTCGCCCGACCCGGCGTCTCGAAACCGGCCTCGAGCAGGTGCATCGTCAGGCCGTTGACACCCTCGACGAAGCGGCTGCGCACG
>DATIFD010000486.1:0-10125 GCA_035455385.1 Burkholderiaceae bacterium | reverse complement strand
GCCGCTCCTCGACCGTGCCGCTGCGCCACTCTTCTGCCTTCTTTTCGGCTGCCTCGTTGCCGCCGCCGGCCGCCTTCAGCCTTTCACCGAGCTCCACCAGCCGCTCCGACGCGTCCGGGCGGCGATTCAAGAGCACGTCCTCGACGAGCTCGCGCAGCTCCGGCTCGATCTCCTCGTACACCTCGAGCATGCCGGCGTTGACGATGCCCATGTCCATGCCCGCCCTGATCGCGTGGTACAGGAACACCGTGTGGATCGCCTCGCGCACCGGCTCGTTGCCGCGGAAGCTGAAGCTCACGTTGCTGACGCCGCCCGACACCCTGGCGCCGGGCAGATGCGCCTTGATCCAGCGTGTCGCCTCGATGAAGTCGACCGCGTAGTTGGCGTGCTCCTCGATACCAGTGGCGATCGCGAAGATGTTGGGGTCGAAGATGATGTCTTCGGGCGGGAAGCCGACCTCGTCGACCAGGATGCGGTAGGCACGCGTGCAGATCTGCGTCTTGCGCGCCAGCGTGTCGGCCTGGCCCTGTTCGTCGAACGCCATCACCACCGCGGCCGCGCCATAGCGGCGGATCCGCGTGGCCTGCCGCTTGAACTCCTCGGGGCCTTCCTTCAACGAGATCGAGTTGACGATGCCCTTGCCCTGGATGCACTTGAGGCCGGCCTCGATCACGCTCCACTTCGACGAGTCGATCATGATCGGCACGCGTGCGATCTCGGGCTCGCTGGCGATCAGGTTCAGGAAGCGCACCATCGCGGCCTTGCTGTCGAGCATGGCCTCGTCCATGTTGACGTCGATGATCTGGGCGCCGTTCTCGACCTGCTGGCGCGCGACGCTGAGCGCGTCCTCGTAGCGACCATCGAGGATCATTCGCGCGAACGCCTTTGAGCCGGTGACGTTCGTGCGCTCGCCGATGTTGACGAACAGGGAGCCCGCGGTGACCGTGAGGGGCTCGAGCCCCGACAACTGGAGCGGCTGGATCGGTGAAACGGCTGTTTCGGACATTGCGGTGGCCCTCGAGCACAGGGCCCGGAGCACCGGCCGGCTCAGCTCACCGCGCGGCGCCTCGAGGCCGGGGTGAGCGCCGTTGCCATCAACGCCCACTCGGGGCGGCGGCCCAAGCCTGGCGGCATCTCCACGACACCGTCGCAACGCTCCTCGGACCGTGCGGCGATTCTACAAATTTGCGCGACACTGTGCCCCCTCGCACCAGTCCCGCATTCGACGGCACCTAACCGAACGATGTTTCGCCTTGCCTTCGCGGCCGTTACCGGCCTGCTGTTGACCCTGCTCACCGCCTGCGGAACCGCGCCGACCGGGCCCGCCGCGGCGGGTACCGCGCCGGCACCGGCCGAACAGCCGCGACCCGGCCAGCCGCCGCCGAACGTGCTCGCCGCAGAGGTCACCTGGATGAGGCAATTGTTCGACGGCACACCGGTGGCCATCGTCGTCGAAGACGACGGCGCGATGCGCGTCGACGTGCCGCTCACCTTCTCGTTCGACGACAAGTCCAACGCGCCGAAGCCGCCGCTGCGCGCGGTGATGGACAAGGTGGCGCAGACACTCGCGCGGCAGCCGAGCGCAAAGGTGCACGTCGGCACGCCGGGGCCGGCGGCGCGCACGACGGCGATGCGCAATTACCTGGTGGGCCGCGGCGTCGTCGGCCTGCGAGTCGTCGCGTTGAACCCGCCGCCGAGCAGCACCGTGACGTTGCGCGTCGTGCCCGGCCCGGTGGCCATCGACAAGCTCGACGACAAGGCGTTGCCGGCGCCGTCCAACGCCTTCCCGGCCAACCGGGGCGCCAAGTCCTGACGCGTCAACCGCTCTAAGCCGCGCTCAGCAGCGGTGTGAAGAGCGGATCGCGCCGGCTGCGCGGGCGGTAAGCGGCGACGCGACCGGCGATCTCCCGGATGTGTGCCGGCGTGGTCCCGCAGCAGCCGCCGGCGATGTTGAGGAAACCCACGCGGGCAAACTCCTCGAGCAGCGAGCCCGTGACCTCGGGAGTCTCGTCGAAGCCGGTCTCGCTCATCGGGTTGGGCAGGCCTGCGTTCGGATAGCAGCTGATCCAGGTGTCGGCAGCCACCCTGGCCAGCTCCTCGATGTACGGCCGCATCAGCGCGGCGCCGAGCGCGCAGTTGAGGCCGACCGCGAGCGGTCTCGCATGCCGCACCGAGTGCCAGAACGCCTGCACGGTCTGGCCCGACAGGATGCGCCCCGAGGCATCGGTGACGGTGCCCGAGACGATCACCGGCAGCCGTTCGCCGGTGGCGTCCATCAGTTCGTCGAGCGCGAAGATCGCCGCCTTGGCGTTCAGCGTGTCGAAGATCGTCTCGACCAGGAACAGGTCGACGCCGCCCTCCAACAGGCCCCGGGCCTGCTCGTGGTAGGCCTCGCGCAGCGTGTCGAAGTCGGTGTTGCGCGCACCCGGATCGTTGACATCGGGGCTGATGCTGGCGGTGCGCGGGGTCGGGCCCAGCGCGCCGGCGACGAAGCGCGGCCGATCGGCGGTGGCGAACGCATCGGCGGCCTCCCGCGCGATGCGCGCGGCCGCCACGTTCATCTCGTGCGCGTGCGCCGCCAGGCCGTAGTCCCCCTGCGCGATGCGGGTCGCACCGAAGGTGTTGGTCTCGATGATGTCGGCGCCGGCCTCGATGTATTCGCGATGGATATCGCGCACGACATCGGGCCGCGTCAGGTTGAGCACGTCGCCGTTGCCGCGCAGGTCGGTCGCATGCGCGGCGAAACGTTCGCCTCGGTAGTCGCTTTCGCTCAGCTGGCGCCGCTGCAGCATCGTGCCCATCGCGCCGTCGATGATGACGATGCGCTGCTGCAGCAGCTCGGGCAGCCGGGCGCCGCGGGTGAAGGCGATCGGACGGGTCATGCGGCGATTGTAGGAAGGCGGCGCCGGGCGTGCTGGCACATCGCCCCGGCGGCCCCTCAGGCGACGGGGCTGCTCCCGCGGTCACTGCATCGCGCTCGGCGACGGCAAGCTCTGGAACAGCGAGTGCCGGAACTCGATGTCGCGGTCCTCCTCGTCCTTCATCGCCCACACGGTCAGCATCTGCGCCGGCATCGGGCGCGCAAACAGATAGCCCTGCAGCTCGTCGCAGCGCAGCCCGAGCAGCACGTCGCGCTGGCGCTCGGTCTCCACGCCCTCGGCCACCACCTTCAGGCCGAGCGCGTGCGCCAGCTTGATCACCGCGTCGACCACCGCCAGCGCGTCGGAGCTGTGCTCGATGTCGGCGACGAAGCTGCGGTCGATCTTCAGCTGCCGTGCCGGCAGCTTGCGCAGGTACGCCAGGCTCGAGTAGCCGGTGCCGAAATCGTCGATCGACAACGAAGCACCCACGCGCGCCAGGTGCCCGAAAGAGCGCATCGTCGCCTGCGTGTCCTCCATCGCCACCGATTCGGTGATCTCGAAGGTCAGCAGCGCCGGATCGACACGGTGGGCATCGAGCGCGCGCCGGATGCGCGGCACGAGGTCGTCCTGGCGCAGCTGGTGCATCGACAGGTTGACCGCCACGCGCATGCGCAGGCCGAGGTCGAGCCACTGGCGGATCTGCCGGCAGGCCTCCTCGATCACCCAGTTGCCGATGTGGCCGATCAGGCCGAAGCGCTCGGCCACCGGAATGAACACCTCGGGGCTCATCAGCCCGCGCATCGGATGGTCCCAGCGGATCAGCGCCTCCACCCCAGTGACCTGCCCGGAGGCGCCGTGGATCTTCGGCTGGTAGTACAGCTTCAGTTGATGTCGCTCGAGGGCCTGCCGCAGCTCGGTCTGCAGCTCGACCTGCTCGCGCACGTCCAGCTCCATGCGCGCCTCGAAGAACGCATAGGTCGAGCCGCCGGTGCGCTTGGCCGAGTACATCGCGGCGTCGGCGTTGGCGATCAGCTTGGCCGTCGAGCCGTGCTCCGGGAACAGCGCGATGCCGATCGAGCACGACAGCTTCACCTCGCCCCGATTGGGCAGCCGGTAGGGCCGCGCCAGCACCTGCAGCACCTGCTGCGCGACCGCGCCGGCGCCGTCGGGGCTGCCGGGCTGCGGCACCAGCAGCAAGAACTCGTCGCCCCCGACGCGCGCCGCCGTGCCCGAGGGCCCGGCCAACTCGAGCAGCCGTGCGCCGACTTCACGCAGCACGACGTCGCCGGCCGCATGGCCGAACGAGTCGTTGATCGGCTTGAAGCCGTCGAGATCGATGAACAGCACCGCCATCGCGCTGGGCGTGCGGCCCACCCGCTGCAGCGTCTGGTGCAGGCGCTCCTCGAACAGCAGCCGATTGGGCAGCGCGGTCAGCGGGTCGCAGAAGGCCTGGCGTCGCAACTGGACGTTGGCCTCGTTGAGCGACGTCGCGAGCGACCGGTTCTGCGCGCGGTTGCGCCAATCGAACCACGCGCCGATCACCGCGATCGCAACCGCCAGCGCCCCCACCGACGCCGACACCGTGAGCCCGAGCGCGTCGAGCCCTTCGTTGGGCATCAGCCCCGAGCTCGCAGGCCGGTACAGGATGCCGCGCATCGCCAGCCCGTGGGCCCCAGCCAGTCCGATGCCCAGCACCGCGATGCTGACCGCGGCATGGGGCCCGAGATCCTCACGCGCCTGGCCCGTCGCGGTCTGCGTCCACCACTGCGAGAACGCCGCGCTGGCCGCCAGCAGCGCGAAGGCGGTGATCGCCCAGCCCGCGCTCCACGACGCGAGCTCGCTGGTGCCGGGCAGCACGCGCACGGTCAGGCCGAGGGCGGCGCCATAGATCGTGCTCAGCACCAACGGCGTCAGCCACAGGCGCAGCTGCCGCGGCATCAGCGAGCGCGCGACGAGCAAGCCAGCAGCCGCCGCCGCAACGCAGCCGCACCAGGCGATGGCGACCGATTTGAACGTGAATACCTGCGAGCCGCCGAGCCGCGAACCCAGCAGTGCGAGCGACTGGATCGACCACAGTCCGGTGCCGACGGCGACCGCACCGGCCAGCACCCAGCCCCAGCCCATCAGGTTGTCGCGCGAACGCGCGGTTCTCAGCGCGTGGGCAAGCACGCCGGCGGTCAGCAGCGACACCAGCGTGGCCAGCAGCAACAGGAGAGGACGGGTCTCGACGTCGATCACGGTGCAGGCGCGCCGCGGACGCGTTGGCCCGGGCATCGACGGCGATTGTGTCGGCGCTGTTCACCGGACCGCCGGGTGTAACGGTGACATACGCCACGCGGCGGGCGCCGCGCTCACCCCGTGAACTCGGGGGATCGCTCGATGGCCGCCGGCATGGGCGGCTGTGCGGTGCCTCAGTGCACTACGACCGGCTGCTGCGCCAGAAGGGTGTAGCCCGCGATGAACTCGTCGACCTCTTCCTCGCTCGGTCCGCGCTCCACCAGCGCATTGACGCCACGCTTGAAGCCTTCGGCCACTGCGCCGTTCAGGAAGATGCCGCGACCGGCGAACTTGTCGACGATCTCATAGCCACCCTGCCCGGGCGAAGCTTCCTGACCATTGCCCTCCGCGCCCACGTCGAAAGCCACGACGACGTAGTGGTCCGAGTTGTAAAGCATTTGCATAGACGGCGCTCCTTGACTCCAAACTGCGGCCGGTGCCGAGGGTTTCAAGTCGGCCGGGCGCTGTCGGGCTCGGGCACGGGCCGCGGTTCTTCGCGCAACAGCCATTCGAGCGGCTCGCCACCGGGCACCTGCGTCTGGCGCAGGCGCAGCGGCCAGTGCCCGCGCGCCGGGTCGAGCCACACCTCGACCCGCAGGTCGTACGGATGCTCGGGCTCGCGCACCAGCCACCAGGCCGACGCCGCGCCATCGGGCTGGCGGCCACGAACCTCGAAGTGCCAGGCGCTGAACGCGCCGCGCGTGCCCACCACCCACATCGACAGCTTCGCGCCGTCGCGCAGCGCGTCGGGGGTTGCCGACGCGATGGCCACCAACTGCACCAGCCAGCTGAGGCGATCCTGGGCGCCTGCGGGCAGGGGCCACTCCCAGCGCGGCCCCGAGAAGGTGATCAGCCCGCGCTCGCGCTGAAAGTTGGCCGCCTGCACATCGCGGCCGTTGCGACGATCGGCCAGTCGCAGCGGCGCCAGCCCTGCGGCGTCGAAGCCGCCTTGGCTTTGGCGGTCGATCGGGCGGCCCTGGGACATCGTGGCTTGCAGCTGCAGACGGTAGCGATCGCCCGCGACGCGCCAGTTCAAAACGACTTCGCCGGTCACGTTGCCGCGCTGCAGGGCATAGGTCAGCGATATCGAGGGCGGGATGCGCGTCGGGTAGGTCGGCAGTGCCGTTGCCGCCTCGGGTGCAGCGGACACGGGCGGCTCGGCGGAGACAGGGGGCTCGGCCGTGTCGGCCCGCGCAGCCATACGGGGTGGCACGTCGTCAGCCTGCGCCTTGGCGGCAGGTGGTTGCCGAGACACGCGCGACGGCGGCCGCACCGTGACGGCACGGGTGACACCCGGCGCCACGGGCGTCGGCGTGGTGGCGGCAGTCACCACAACCGCAGGCGGGACATGCACCTGCCGCACCCGCACCGCGGCAGCTCGCGCGCCGACCGGCGTTTCCGGTGGTGCCGACAGGGCGAGCCACAGCATCGCGTGCGCCAGCAGCACGATCCCCAGGCACAGCAACGCGCACAGCGCACGCGCCCCGCGATGCCCGGGTGGTCCGGCGAGACACCTGCGTGGCAGTGCGTGCATCGCGCCATCGTGCCACCGAATGCATGTGCAGGATCGCCGCATCGGGATCGCACGGCATCGAAACGATTGCTGCACGTACTGCCAGAATGGCAGCCATGAAGCCCAAGCCGTTGCGCTGCACTGCAGGCGCGCTGTTGTCGGCGTTGGCGTTGACCTTTGCCGTCGCGAGCGCGGCGGACGAGGCACCCGGCGACGTGGCCTCCACGGCGGCATGCCCACCGGTGCCGCAGCCGCCGACGGCCGAGCAGGTGCAGGCAGCACAGCGCGAGGCGCGCGACCACGGGTTCCTCTGGCGCATCAGCAAGCAGGGCCACAGCTCGTACCTGTTCGGCACGCTGCACGTGGGCAAGCTGGCGTGGGTCTTCCCCGGCCCGCACCTGCGCGACGCGATCGCCGCCACCGACACGCTGGCGCTGGAGCTCGACATCACCGACCCCGAGCTGACGCGCAGCCCGCCGCCCGCGGCGACGGCGCCGCTCGCGTTGCCGGATTCCACCCGTGCGCGGCTGGCGCGACAGATCACTTTAGCCTGCCTGCCCGAGGGTGCGTTGCAGCGCTTGCACCCGTTGATGCAGGCCGTCACGCTGACCGTGCTGTCGGCGCGCTGGGAGGGGCTGGACGCGGCGTTCGCGCAGGAGATCGTGCTCGCCGGCGCGGCCCGCGCGCAGGCGCGGCCGATCGTCGCCCTCGAGAGCGCTCAGGCCCAGATGGCCTTGCTGGTGCCCCGCGACGCCGACGAGGCGCGACGTCTGCTCGATCAGACGCTCGAGCAGCTCGAACGCGGCCGCGCGCGCCCGCTGCTGCGCCGATTGGCCGACGCCTGGGCCGACGGCCGGCTGGGCGAGCTCGAGGACTACTCGACGTGGTGCGAGTGCGCCGACTCCGACGAAGACCAAGCGTTCATGCGCCGCCTCAACGACGACCGCAATGCACCGATGGCCGAGCGCATCGATGCGCTGCACGGGCAGGGCAAGAGGCTGCTGGTGGCGGTGGGCGCGCTGCACATGACCGGCGATCAGGGCCTGCCGCGCCTGATGGCCGCACGCGGCTACACGGTGCAGCGCCTCGTGCCGCCCTGACGCCGACGGCGCCGCGCTACGATGCCGGCCCAGCCATCACTTCCAGCGGGGTTTTCATGGCCGCTTCGGGTGCAGGACTGACCAAGCTCGTGCCGGGATTCGAGTTCCTGCAGGGGCTGGTCAAGAACGCGGGCGCCGCACTGCCCAACGTCGGGCAGTGGATCGCGCCGACGCTCGACCCCGCCGAGCTGGACAAGCGCATCGAGGAACTGCGCACCGTGCAGTTCTGGCTCGAGCAGAACGCACGCATGCTGGCCACCACGATCCAGGCACTCGAGGTGCAGCGCATGACGCTGTCGACGCTGAAGACGATGAACGTGTCGGTCAGCGAACTCGGCGACGCGATGAAGCTGCGCACGCCGTCGCCAAGCCCGCAGCCCAGCAGCGGCCGTGGCGACAAGGCGGCAGCGCCGTCCGGCGTTGTCGACCCCATGCAGTGGTGGGGGGCCCTGACCCAGCAGTTCGCGCAGCTCGCGGTGCAGGCGATGAAGGACAGCACCACCGACGCTGCGAAGCAGTTGGCCGGCGCGGTGGCCAAGCAATCGCTCGACACCGCCGGCAAGACGCTGAAGAGGGCCGCCGGCGTGCCGGCGGCCGTCGCCCGCGGCGCGCGCGACGCCGTGCAGGGTGCGGCGCCCAAGCCAGCGCGGCGTCGCGTCGCCAAGCCGCCGGCCTGACCCGGTTCGTCGACGAGCCTGTCGCATGGGTACGACTTTCCTGCACGCGCACGCGGCGCACGCCGACGCGCTGCAAGCGATGGCCAAGGTGAACGCCGAGCTGCACGAGTCGGCCCGCCAGGCACGCTTCGAACCGACGCTGGGCTTCCTGTACTTCAGCGACCACCATGCCGCGCGCGCCGAGTCGATGCTCGACGCGCTGCGCGCCGCGTGGCCGGGGATCTCGGTGGCCGGCGGCGTCGGCGTCGGCGTGGCCGCCAGCGGCATCGAGTATTTCGACGAGCCGGGGCTGGCGCTGATGCTGTGCGACCTGCCGCGCACCAGCTTCACGCTGTTCCACGGCCGCGCGCCGCTGACACGCGAGGACGCCTGCGCGGCGCTGGTGCACGCCGACCCGTCGACGCACGACCTCGCCGCGCTGATCGGCGAGCTGAGCGACCGGCTGCCCACCGGCTACCTGTTCGGCGGCCTCGCGAGTTCGCGTGCGCGCACGCTGACGTTGGCCGACGGCGTGTTCGAGGGCGGCTTGTCGGGCGTGGCCTTCGGCCGCGACGTGCCGCTGCTGTCGCGCGTCACGCAGGGCTGCCAGCCGCTGTCGAAGCCACGGCGCGTTACCGCCGCCGAAGGCAACGTGGTGCTCGCGCTCGATGGCCGGCCGGCGCTGCCGCAGTGGCTGGCCGAGCTGGGCGTCGATCTGGCCGACGTGCCCGAGGTGGTGGCCGCCTTGCGCCGCACGCTGGTCGGCCTGACCGACGCCGGCGACGAAGCGCTGGCGCGCGGCGGCCAGTTCGGCGCCGACACGCGCGTGCGCCACCTGATCGGTCTCGATCCGGCTCGGCAGGGCATCGCGGTGGCCGACCTGGTGGAGCCGGGCGTGCAACTGGCGTTCTGCACCCGCAACGTCGACGCGGCCCGGCGCGACCTGGTGCGGGTGTGCGCCGAGGTGCGCGAAGAGGCCGAGAACGCGGGCGCTGGCGGCACGCCGCGGCGCATCGCCGGCGCGATCTACGTGTCGTGCACCGGCCGCGGCGGCGCGCACTTCGGCGCGCCGTCGGCCGAGCTGCAGACGGTGCGCCGTGCGCTGGGCGAGGTGCCGCTGGTCGGGTTCTATGCGGCCGGCGAGATCGCGCGCCACCACCTGTACGGCTACACCGGCGTCCTGACCGCCTTTCTCGATTGACGGTGCCGCGCCGTGGTTCGCGGCACTCAGGCTACAGTGCCGCCATGACGGTGTCGACCTTGCCCGAGACCGCCGCGACGGTTTCGCCCGACGAGCGACTGCGTCGCCAGGCCGACGTGGTGTCGGCCCTGCGCGGCTTGTTGCCCGCACATGCGCTGCTGTGGCGACGCGAGGACACCGTGCCGTACGAGTGCGACGGCCTCACGGCCTACCGTCAGCAGCCGCTGGTGGTGGCGCTGCCCGAGACCGAGGCGCAAGTGGCCGCCGTGCTGAAGGCGTGCCATGCGCTGCAGGTGCCGGTGGTGGCGCGCGGCGCCGGCACCGGCCTGTCAGGCGGCGCGCTGCCGCACGCATTGGGCGTGACGCTGTCGCTGGCCAAGTTCAACCGCATCGTGCGCGTCGACCCGGCCTCGCGCACCGCGGTCGTGCAGTGCGGCGTGCGCAACGCGGCGATCAGCGAGGCCGCGGCGGCACACGGCCTGTACTATGCGCCCGACCCGTCGAGCCAGATCGCCTG
>DATIFD010000485.1:0-6483 GCA_035455385.1 Burkholderiaceae bacterium | reverse complement strand
TGATCCCGTTTGACCGTCGCGAGCACGCTTGCGGCCTGCTCGCCCCCCATGACCGATATCCGCGCATTCGGCCACATCCAGAGGAAGCGGGGGTCGTACGCGCGCCCGCACATGCCGTAGTTGCCGGCGCCGAAAGACCCGCCGATGATCACGGTGAACTTCGGCACCGTCGCGGTGGCCACCGCGGTGACCATCTTGGCGCCGTGCTTGGCGATGCCTTCGTTCTCGTACTTCTTGCCGACCATGAAGCCGGTGATGTTCTGCAGGAACACCAGCGGCACGCCGCGCTGGCAGCACAGCTCGATGAAGTGCGCGCCCTTCATCGCGCTCTCGGAGAACAGGATGCCGTTGTTAGCGACGATGCCCACCGGCATGCCCTCGATGTGCGCGAAGCCGGTGACCAGCGTCGAGCCGTAGCGCGCCTTGAACTCGTCGAACGCACTGTCGTCGACGATGCGCGCGAGGATCTCGCGCACGTCGTACGGCTTGCGCGTGTCGACCGGCACCACGCCGTAGATCTCCTCGGCGGCATACAGCGGCGCGCTCGCCGCGGACAGCCTGAGCTGCTGCGGCTTGCGCCAGTTGAGGTTGGCCACCACCTGACGTGCCAGCGCCAGCGCGTGCAGGTCGTTCTCGGCCAGGTGATCGGCCACGCCGGACAGCCGCGTGTGCACGTCGCCGCCGCCGAGGTCTTCGGCGCTGACCACCTCGCCGATCGCCGCCTTCACCAGCGGCGGGCCGCCGAGGAAGATCGTGCCCTGGTTCTTGACGATGATCGTCTCGTCGCTCATCGCCGGCACGTAGGCGCCACCGGCGGTGCACGAGCCCATCACCACCGCGATCTGCGGAATGCCTTGTGCCGACAGGTTGGCCTGGTTGTAGAAGATGCGGCCGAAGTGCTCGCGATCGGGAAACACGTCGTCCTGGTTCGGCAGGTTCGCCCCGCCGCTATCGACCAGGTAGATGCACGGCAGCCGGTTCATCTGCGCGATCTCCTGCGCGCGCAGGTGTTTCTTGACGGTCAACGGGTAGTAGGTGCCGCCCTTGACGGTGGCGTCGTTGCAGACGATCACGCACTCGACGCCCGAGACGCGGCCGATGCCGGTGATCACGCCGCCGCTCGGCGCGGCGTCGCTGCCGTCCTTCTCCTTGTAGACGTCGAGCGCCGCCAGCGCGCCCACCTCGAGAAACGGCGTGTCGGGGTCGAGCAGCCGCTCGACGCGCTCGCGCGGCAGCAGCTTGCCGCGGCCGGTGTGCTTGGCGCGCGCGTCGGCCGGGCCGCCGAGCGCGATGCGCTCGAGCTGCGCATGCAGGTCGTCGACCTGCGCGCGCATCGCCGCCGCGTTGGCCTTGAATTCGTCGGAGCGCGGGTTGAGCTTGCTCGCGAGCTGCGGCATCACATCGTCTCCGGGCTGCCCGCGCCAATCTGGCTGCGGCCGGCGCTGCGCGCCTTCACGTCCGCTACGCGGACATGAGGCTTCGCCGAATCGGCTTTCGTCTTCGCCATCACATGGTCTCCGCAAACAACTCTCTGCCGATCAACATACGCCTGATCTCCGAAGTACCAGCGCCGATTTCGTACAGCTTCGCGTCGCGCCACAGCCGGCCCGTGGGGTACTCGTTGGTGTAGCCGACACCGCCCAGCGCCTGGATCGCCTCACCGGCCATCCAGGTGGCCTTCTCGGCGGCGTAGAGGATCGCGCCGGCGGCGTCCTTGCGCAGCGTGCGCGCGTGGTCGGCGCGGTCGCAGGCACGGCCCACCGCGTAGACGTAGGCACGGCAGGCCTGCAGCGTGGTGTACATGTCGGCCACCTTGCCCTGCATCAGCTGGAACTCGCCGATGCTCTGGCCGAACTGCTTGCGCTCGTGCAGGTACGGCACCACCACGTCCATGCAGGCGGCCATGATGCCCAGCGGCCCGCCCGACAGCACCGCGCGTTCGTAGTCGAGGCCGCTCATCAGCACTTTGGCGCCGTTGCCCTCGCCGCCGAGCACGTTGTCGGCCGGCACCTCGCAGTCCTGGAAGAACAGCGGGTAGGTGTTGGAGCCGCGCATGCCGAGCTTGTCGAGGTGCTGGCCGTGCGTGAAGCCCTTGAACGACTTCTCGACGATGAACGCCGTCATGCCGCGCGCGCCCATCTGCGGCTCGGTCTTGGCATACACGATCACCGTGTCGGCGTCGCCGCCGTTGGTGATCCACATCTTGCTGCCGTTGAGCACGTAGACGTCGCCGCGGCGCTCGGCCTTGAGCGCCATGCTGACGACGTCGGACCCGGCGCCGGGCTCGCTCATCGCCAGCGCGCCGACGTGCTCGCCGCTGATCAGCTTGGGCAGGTACTTCTTCTTCTGCGCCTCGCTGCCGTTGCGGTGGATCTGGTTGACGCACAGGTTGGAGTGCGCGCCGTAGCTCAGGCCGACCGCCGCGCTGGCGCGGCTGATCTCCTCCATCGCCACCATGTGCGCCAGATAGCCCATCGCGGTGCCGCCATAGGCCTCGGCCACGGTGAGACCCATCACGCCGAGCTCGCCGAGCTTGCACCACAGATCGGCGGGGAAGTGGTTGGCGCGATCGATGTCGGCGGCGCGCGGCGCGATCTCGGCTTGAGCGAAGTCGCGCACGGCGTCGCGCAGCATCGCGATGTCCGGGCCGAGGTCGATCTGAAAGGTGGACTCGAACACGATGGGTCTCCTGCAAGGTCAGGCCACACTTTGAGCCTGGCTCAACTATCCATTGGCCATTGCCCGGTCATCGGATGGGGATTGCAAGCGTAACAGAGAGAGGACTGCCGTTCAATCCGCAGTTGAGTCATACTCAACTCGGTTCGACACCGCCGGGCCCGCCGATGAACGACACCCTACTCACCTACCGCGGCACCGTCTACCCGTGGCACTGCGACCACGTCGGCCACATGAACGTGATGTGGTACGTGGGCAAGTTCGACGAAGCCAGCTGGCAGCTGTTCAACGCCATCGGGCTGTCCGTGCCCTACCTGCGCGGCGCCGGGCGCGGCATGGCCGCCGTCGACCAGCACATCTCGTACCTGCAGGAGCTGCACGCCGGCGCAGTGGTCAGCGTGCGCACGCGCCTGCTCGAGGTCAAGGAGCGCAGCCTGCGCTTCGAACACGAGATGGTCGATGACACCACGGGCGCCGTGGTCGCGCGAACCACGCTGAAGGCGGTGCACCTCGACGCGGTGCAGCGCAAGTCGGCGGCTTTCGCGCCGAGCGTGATCGCCCGAGCGCAGGCGCTGATCGCCAGCCCGGCCGCCGCCTGAGCCGCCGCGGATGAAGGCATCGGGCCCAGTGCCGCGCGCGACCCGCGCATCGCCGGCAAGCCGTGCCGCGTCGGGGCAGCGCCGCACGCCGGCCGGGGCCAAGGCGGAACAGCGCGTGCGCGACATCGTGCGCATCGGCCGCGACGTGTTCGCCGAGCTCGGCTACGAGCGCGCCACGATCACCGAGATTGCGCAGCGACTGGGCGCGAGCGAAGCCACGGTGTTCACTTACTTCCACGGCAAGCGCGAGCTCTGTGTGCGCGTGATCAGCGATTGGTACGACGAGATCACCGCCGAGATGACCGAAGGGCTACCCAAGCGCAAGCCGGTGCGGGCGCAACTCGAGTTCTTCGTGCACGCGCACCTGCGGCTGTTCCTGGGCCACGGCACCGGCATGTGCGCACTGGTGCTGTCGGAGGGGCGCGACAAGGGCGCCGCCGACCTGGGGTCCGCGGTGTTGCCGCTGCACCGCCGCTACACCGCGCCGCTGATGGACCTGCTGGCGCGCGGCCAGGCCGACGGCTCGATCCGCGCCGACGTGCCACTGCGCCTGCTGCGCTCGCTGGTGCTCGGGCCGATGGAGCAGATGCTGTGGGAGGCGGTGGCGAGCGCCAAGCCGATCGACATCGACTCGGCCGCCGCCACGCTGAGCAGCCTGCTGTGGGCGGCGATGGCCACCCCGGGCAGCGAACTCGCGGCGCTGCGCACGCTGCGCGGCCATGTGGCGCAGGCGCTGGACGAGGCGGCGCGGCGGCGGGTGTGACGCTCGCCGTGCGCCACGCCAAAGGCCCGGTCATCCGTCGGTCGCGAGCGGGCTCAGACCCGCTTTCGACCGCGGCTGACGTTCACGCGTAGACTCGCCGCATTGCGCGTTCGGGGGCGCAGTGTGGCTCAAGACCAGCGAAGAAGGTGGCTGATCGGTGCGAGCGCATTGCTCGCCGCATCAACGGTTGCGCACGCGCAGCCGGCGAAGCGCTTCCGCGTGGGATTGCTGTTTGGATCGAGCCGAGAGGGCGTCGTTTCCGAGATGGTCAGCTTCCTTGCACGTCTGGCGGAATTGGGCTACGTCGAGGGCAAGAATCTGGAAGTCGTGGCGCGATTCGCCGACGGCGTCCCTGCGCGCCTGCCTGAGCTTGCGCGTGAGCTGCTCGAGCAGGACGTGCAAGCCGTGTTCGTGCCCAACACGCAGGGCGCTCTCGAGCTACAGAGGCGCTCGGAGCGCGTGGGCATCATCTTTGTAGCCGCTGACCCGGTGAAGGCTGGCCTCGTTGTGAGCCTTGCTCATCCGGGGCGCAATGCCACCGGCTTCACGCCGGGTGCCCCCACCATCGCGGCGAAACGGGTCGAGCTGCTGAAGGAAGCATTCCCGTCGATCACGAAACTCGGTGTGTTGCTCGACCGAAACTTTCCGGTGCAGCAGGAGCTTGCCATCGTGACCGCAGCTGCAGGCAAACTTGGCATTGAAATCCTGGTCGCCGAGGCCAGCGGCAGCGAGCAATATCAGGCAGCGGTCGCGCGCCTTCGCGCGATGGGTGTCGGTGGCTACTATGTCGTTTACACGGGCTCCTCCTTCGCGATCCGCCGTGAGCTCGCTGCCGCGATTCGCGATACTCACCTTCCCGCAATCTATGGCCAAAGCCGGTTTGCGGACGATGGAGGCCTGATTGCGTATTCCTGGCAGACGCGCAAGGTCTCGGCATTGGCCGCGGAGTACGTCGATCGCATCTTCCGCGGCACTCGCCCTGCGGACCTCCCCGTGCAGGAGCCGACCGTCATCGAGTTGGTGCTCAATCTTGCGACTGCGCGCGCCCAAGGTCTCAAGATCGCACAGTCGATCCTGCTCCAAGCCGAGAGAGTGATCGAATGACCGCAACTGGCAGCCGATAGCAGCCGGCAGGCGGGGTCCGGTACAAGACATGCCGCGTCCGAGGCACGTCCTATCCGAACACACCGCCGACGTTGGCCAGCGCCAGCAAGCCGATCACCGCCATCAACAACGCCGCCGCCCGGTGCAGCCAGGCCATCGGCAGGCGACGCGACAGCGCGTCGCCGAGCCACACCGCCGGCGCATCGGCCAGCAGCAAGCCCACGGTGGTGCCGGCCACGACGCTGGCCAGGTCCGGAAAGCGTGCCGCCAGCGCCACGGTGGCCAGCTGCGTCTTGTCGCCCATCTCGGCGAAGAAGAACGCCACCGCGGTGGTGGCCAGCACGCCCCAGTGGCCGCCGCGGGCCGCGACCTGGTCGTCGTCGTCGAGGCGGTCGGGCACCAGCATCCACGCCGCCATCGCGATGAAGCCCAGGCCGACGGCCCAGCGCAACACCGTGGGCCCGAGCTGCATCGCGATCCAGTGCCCGAGCGCACCGGCCAGCGCGTGGTTGACCAGCGTCGCCACCGCGATGCCGGCCACGATCGGCCACGGCCGCCGAAAGCGCGCCGCGAGCACCAGTGCCAGCAGTTGCGTCTTGTCGCCCACCTCGCCGAGCGCGACGACACCGGTCGACCACAGGAACGCTTCCACGTCGGTCGGTGCCGGCGGCCGTGTCAGCGCCGGCGCAGCCCCAGAGCCATCACCGCACCGACGACGATCAGCGCGCCCAGCCATTGCAGCGGGCTCACGGCCTGGCCGAGGATCAGCCAGCCGAGCAGCAGCGCCGCCACCGGCTCGACATTGAGGATCGGCGAGTTGCTGACCGCACCCAGCTTGGGCAGCAGCGTGAACACCGCGGTGAACGCGGTGCCGTACAGCACGCTGAGCGCCAGCAGGCCCCACCAGCCTGCCGGAGCGTCGGGCCAGTGCAGCCCACCACCGGCGGCGCCGGCCAGCAGCGCCAGCACGCCGACCACCGCCATCGTGAACGCGCTGCGTGCACGGCCGTCGAGGTCGGCCACCTCGTGCTGCGTGAGCGCCAGCACGAGGCCGAAACTGGCGGCCGCGCCGAGCGCGAACATCACGCCCGGCCCGATGTCGCCGCTGCGCGCGCCGGTGCCGCCGATGGCGCGCACGATGTCGAGCGCCAGCACCAGGCCGAGCAGGATCACCGGGATCGCGATCAGCGCCGCGCGCTCGGGCCGCTGGCCGTAGAACACGCGCGCGGCCAGCGTGGCCCAGATCGGGTAGCTGTTGAAGACCAGCAGCGCCAGCCCGACCGGCATGCGCGCCACCGCCGCATACAGGCACACGCTCTGCACCGTGACCAGCAGCGCGAT
>DATIFD010000484.1:0-4140 GCA_035455385.1 Burkholderiaceae bacterium | reverse complement strand
GATCGACCGGCCGCGCGGCGAGGCTCGATACCTCAAGCTCCTTGAAGGAGTAGCCGTAGTCTCTGGACCCCTTCAAGTGCACGGCAACCCGTAGCCTGTACTCCCCGATCGCCACGCTCAGCGTCGGCACCTCCTGTGGCCTTTCGACCCAACGCCCTGCCTCCATGTCGGCCTCGACGCGGCGGCCCCACGTGCGCGCATCGGCCCTCTTTGTGAAGGTCCGCGACACGGGAGCGAAACCCTGCTTGCGCACCCGGGCGAGATACCGGGTGCCCCTCTTGACTACCGTTGGCATGTCCGAGATTCCTTTCATGACGACCTCTGTACACGCCGGTGTCACTTCGCTGACCGAGAGATCGTTTTGCCTTGCCCTGACAGCCACTTAGCTGCAACGTAGGCCGCATCGACAAGGTCGCCTACGTACGCTTCGCGTCGGTGTACCGAAGCTTCGAGGATGTCGACGAGTTTCGACGTCTGATCCGCGACATCTGAGGGCACCGGCTTGAGGGCCACGCCGGGTTCCCCCGAAAGGGGGCACCTGGAGCGACGGCCCCCTCAGGGTGCGCCTTGAACCCTCGCGCGGGCGACGCGCGCCGGGAAGCGTCTTCCTAGAGTGCGTGCATCGATTCACCCACCCGCACAGGAGGACACCATGCCGGCACAAGCCACTGCCCACCACGCCCAACGCGGCGTCTCGTTGATTGAAACCATGGCGGTGCTGTCCATCGTCTCCGTGGCCATCGGCGCTGCCATCCCCGGGCTGGGATCTCTGCGACGGAGTGCTGATCTCTCCGGCGCCGCTGCGCAGCTCGAAACCGACGTGCAATTTGCTCGCAGCCAGGCCACGGCGATGAACCGCACCGTGCAGCTGAGTCTGCGCGAGTCGGCGGCTGGCTCGTGCTATGTGGTGCATGTCGGGCCCGCGGGCAACTGCAGCTGCAGCCACCAGGCCGGTGGCACGGCCGCGACGTGCACCGGAGATTCGGAGTTGCTGCGTGCCGCGTCGTTCGCCGCCCAGGGTCCAGTACAGGTGCGCTCAGCGACGAAATCGTTGACCTTCGATCCGGTCAGAGGCACCGTCACGCCGACGGCCACGCTGCGGGTCGAAGGGCCCGACGGTCGCGCGATCCACCAAGTCGTCAACCTGTTGGGGCGTGTTCGGAGTTGCGCCCCGCAGGGGGGGTCGGCCTATGAGCGTCCGTGCTGAGAGGGGACGAACGGTTGACGCCGCGCGATGAGCGGTCGTCCACTGACGGTGTCCGTCGGTCGACGCGCCTCAATAATCGTGACATGCGTCACGCTTTGCATCCGCGAAGGCTGCTCTCGGGGTTCACGCTGATCGAGCTGATGATCGTGGTCGCGGTCGTCGCGGTGCTGGCACTGATCGCCTATCCGTCGTTCCAGGACGTCGTGCGCAAGAGTCGGCGGGCCGACGCCGTCGCCGGCTTGAATCAGCTGCAGCAGTTGCAGGAACGTGTGCGGGGCCAGCAGCCGAGCTATGCCGACTCGGTGGCATCGATGCCGGGGGCGCCCGGCACGTCTCCCGAGCATCACTACCTGCTGAGCGTCGACGCAGCCAGCGCGACGGGGTATCGCATGACCGCGACGGCCAGTGCAACGTCGCCTCAGTACGCCGACACCAAATGTCGCGGCCTGCGTGTCGAGATGGCCGGCGGCACGATCACCTACTCCTCCCTGAACGCAGCCGGCGACGTCGACACGGCCAATGCCAATGGTTGCTGGAAGCGATGAAGCGCATGCACCAGAGTAGCGAATCCGTCGGCTCGGTGCGGCAGGCGCGGGGATTGACCATCATCGAACTGACGGTCGTCCTGATCGTCGTCGGAATACTCGTCACGCTGCTTGTGATCCCCTCGATGAGCGGCATGATCTCGCGCCATCGCGTGCAAGGCACGCAGGCCGAGTTGCTGGGTGACTTGCAGCTTGCGCGCTCCGAGCAGGCGCGGCGCAGTGGCGACGCGACGCCCGTCGCGGTCAGTTTTGGCGGCAACGCCGACATCACCTGCTACACCATCCACACCGGGGCGACTGCATGCGACTGCACGCGGGCGGCGGGCGATGCGTGTGGCGCGGTCCCGGGGGCGCAGGAGATCAAGACGATCCAGTTCGCACGCTCGATCGGGGTCACCGTCGCGGCCACCAGTGCCAGCGGACCCGTGCTCGTTTTCTCGCCGCCGCAAGGCGTCGCGGCCCCGACCGACCTCGTGATCGACGTGCAGAGTGCGGCCAGCGGGAAGCTGCGCACATCGGTCAATGGCCTTGGTGTCCCCAACGTCTGCTCCCCCGATGGCTCCATTTCAGGAGTGCGCACACCATGCTGAAATCTGATTCCCTGTACCTGCGCCCGGTCGCCCGCCAGCGCCAGCAAGGCCTGTCGATGGTCGAGCTGATGGTGGGGGTGGCGATCGGACTGTTCGTCGTGGCCGGTGCCACGATGGCGGTGTCGAATCAGCTCGGCGACAACCGCCGGCTGATGCTCGAGACCCAGACGCAGCAGGATCTGCGCGCGGCGGTGGACGTGATCGCCCGCGAACTGCGGCGCTCCGGTTACTGGGCCCGCGCGCAGGATGGCGTTTGGTATGCCGGGGCGGTGGCGGTGACGGCCAATCCCTACACGGCCATGACACCCGCCAGTGGAGTCGCCAACGACGTTCGCTTCGGCTACTCGCGCGGCGCGGTCGAGAACAACGCTCTCGACGCAACCGACGAGGCAGGGTTCCGGGTGGTCGACAACGCCATCCAGATGCGCACCGGTGGCCAGTGGCAGACGTTGACCGACAACACGACGCTGCGCATCACCAGCTTTCGGGTGACGCTGATCGGCCAGGACGTGCCGCTTGCGTGCTTCACCCCCTGTCCGGTCGGAGCGACGGCTTGCCCGCCGACGCAAACCGTGAGGGAAGCGAAGGTTGAGATCTCTGGCACGGCGACGCATGACCCGTCGGTGCAACGCAACGCGCGCAGCCAGGTGCGGCTGCGCAACGACGTCGTCAACGGGGCCTGCCCAGCGTAGCGAGGAGCGGACGAATGAATCACCCCTTGCGTGCGACACGGCATCACCAGCGCGGCGCGGCGGCGCTGCTGGTGGTGGTCGTTCTCTTCTTCATCCTGGCGATGGTCACCGCCTACGCAGGACGAAGCATGATCTTCGAGCAACGCACGTCGATCAACAACCAGCGCGCCGCACAGGCGTTCGAGGCGGCGGAGTCGGGCCTCGATTTCGCGATCGGCCTGCTGGGTGGCGGTCGCGTCGACGCCGCCTGCGCCAGCACCACCGACGTATCGTTCGACACCTTTCGACAGCGCCACCTGACACAGGATGCCAGCGGCAACTACTCAACGCCCGGGGCACAGGCGAACCTGCGGCCGACCTGCATGCTGCTCACCGATGGCGCGCGTTGCAGTTGCCCGACTGCAGGTGCGCCGGAGCTTATTGTTCCGGTGGGCGGGCTGGCGCCAACATTCCAAGTGCACTTCGAATCCGGCATCGGCCAGCCCGGCGTCGTGCGCGCCGTCTCCCGCGGCTGCAGCAGCATCGGATCTGAGTGCTACGCGGCAGCCGCGCCCACCAAGGCCGATGCGGTGGCCGAAGTGTCGGTGCTGCTGGGCTTGAATTCCGCGTTGGCGACGCCGCCGTCGGCAGCGTTGACCGTGCGCAATGGCCTCAACGCCAACGGTGACGCGCTAGTGGTCGTCAATGCCGACGTGCCGACGCGCGGCGTCACCATCGATGCCGGCGGCGCGATCGTCAACGACGGCAGCCTGCGCCTGTCCAGCGTACCGGGTACGCCGGGGTCGGCCTCGGTGCTCGCCAACGATCCATCGCTGACGGAGCTCGGCAGCGCAGACCGCATGTTCGTGTCGGTCTTCGGCATGGACCGCGGCACCTATCGCTCGCAACCGGCCGCGGTGCAGGTCGTATGCAGCGGCGACTGCGCAACGCAGATCGCGACCGCGATCTCGCAGAACCCTGGCCGCGTCATCTGGGTGCAAGGGCCCGCGACGATCGATTCGGCGCAGGTGTGGGGAACCACAGCGCAGCCGGTGATGCTGCTCTTGCAGGGCAATCTGACGGTGTCGGCCAACCTGCAGCTGTTTGGCGTGATGTACCTGCAGGGC
>DATIFD010000483.1:0-8125 GCA_035455385.1 Burkholderiaceae bacterium | reverse complement strand
AGGAACTTCGGCGCCACGCTCGCCGGTTCGCCCAGCAGGCCGCGCGCCAGCTCGTCGCGCGTCGCCACGCTGTCTTCGCGGTGCAACTGGACGAAACGCGGGCTGGTCATGAGCGCAGTATGGGCAACCGTGCAGGCCTTGCCGACGCGGGAATTCCATGTGTAAGGTCCGCAGGGCGTGGGCGAAGTAGGCCCCTGCCGGAGTCCGCGTCACGAGTAAGGACGAACGATGAACCCCTTGCCGCGCCCCCAGATCGAATCGTCGGCACTGCTGCGGCGGTATGCGCAGGTTCGCGCGCAGTCGCTGGGCTTGGCCGAGCCGCTGTCGGAGGCCGACGCGCAGGTGCAGTCGATGCCCGACGTCAGCCCGACGAAGTGGCACCTCGCGCACGTGACGTGGTTCTTCGAGACCTTCGTGCTCGAGCGCCACGAACCCGGCTTCAAGCCCTTCCATCCGCGCTTTCGCGTGCTCTTCAACAGCTACTACCAGCAGGTGGGCGAGCGGCACCCGCGGCCGTTGCGCGGCCTGCTGTCGCGGCCGAGCCTGGCCGAGGTGAAGGCCTATCGCGCGCAGGTCGACCAGCGCATGATCGCGCTGCTGGCCGCATCGCACGACGGCGCGATCGATGCGCTCGTCGAGCTCGGCCTGCAGCATGAGCAGCAACACCAGGAGCTGATCCTCACCGACATCAAGCACGTCCTGTCGTGCAACCCGCTGGCACCGGTGTATCGGGCGGCGTGGCCGCTGGCCCCGGTGGCGCCGCTGCCGCTTGACTGGGTCGCTCACGAGGGCGGGCTGGTCGAGATCGGCCACGACGGCCGCGGCTTTGCGTTCGACAACGAAGGCCCTCGCCACTCGCAGCACCTGCGGCCGTACGCGCTCGGCAATCGTCTGGTCACGCATGGCGAATGGGCCGAGTTCATCGCCGACGGCGGCTACGCCGAGCCGCGCTGGTGGCTGTCGGCCGGCTGGGACTGGGTGCGCCAGCACGGGATCGAGGCGCCGCTGTACTGGCAGCGCGACGGTCGGCAGGCCTGGTCGAGCTTCACGCTGCATGGCCTGGTGCCGATCGATCCGCACACGCCGATCGCCCACGTCAGCTACTTCGAGGCCGACGCGTTCGCGCGCTGGGCATCGGCCGGCCGCAGCGCGTGGCGCGGCGCGCGCCTGCCCACCGAGGCCGAGTGGGAGCACGCGGCCGGTGCACAAGGCGCGGCCGCGATCGCGGCGGGCAACTTCGTCGACTCGCAGGCGCTGCACCCGATGCCGGTGGCCCGCGCGGGCCACGGGCCGCGGCAGCTGTTCGGCGACGTCTGGGAGTGGACCTCGAGCAGCTACCAGCCGTACCCGGGCTTTCGCGCATGGGACGGCGCTGTGGGCGAGTACAACGGCAAGTTCATGGTCAACCAGTACGTGCTGCGCGGCGGCTCGTGCGCAACGCCCCGAGGGCACATCCGCGCCAGCTATCGCAACTTCTTCCCCACCGACGCGCGCTGGCAATTCAGCGGCGTCCGCCTGGCGCGCGACCTCGACTGAACGAGATCACGCGGGCCGCGCCTGCGCGCGCCCGGCGCCATGCGCGTCAGGGCCGGTCGCCGATCGGCTTGACGTCGCGCCGCGCGGCGCCAACGTACAGCTGGCGTGGCCGGCCGATCTTGTACTCGGGGTCGCCGATCATCTCGTTGAGCTGCGCGATCCAGCCCACCGTGCGCGCCAGGGCGAAGATCGCCGTGAACAGCCCCACCGGGATGCCGATCGCGCGCTGCACGATGCCGGAGTAGTAGTCGACGTTGGGGTACAGCTTGCGGGCGACGAAATAATCGTCCTCCAGCGCGATCTTCTCCAGCGCCATCGCCAGCTTGAACAGCGGGTCGTCGTGCAGGCCCAAAGCCTCGAGCACCTCGTGGCAGGTCTCGCGCATCAGCTTGGCGCGCGGGTCGTAGTTCTTGTAGACGCGGTGGCCGAAGCCCATCAGGCGCACGGTGGAGTTCTTGTCCTTCACCTGCTTGACGAACTCGCCGACCTTCTCGACGCCACCGTTCTTCTGGATGTCCTCCAGCATGTTCAGGCAGGCTTCGTTGGCGCCGCCGTGCGCCGGCCCCCACAGGCACGCCACCCCGGCAGCGATGGCGGCGAACGGGTTGGTGCCCGAGCTGCCGCACAACCGCACGGTCGAGGTGGAGGCGTTCTGCTCGTGGTCGGCGTGCAGAATGAAGATGCGATCCAGCGCCCGTACCAGCACGTCGTTCGGTTCGTACGGCTCGCACGGCGTGGCGAACATCATGCGCATGAAGTTCGCCGCGTAGCTGAGGTTGTTCTGCGGGTACATGTACGGCTGGCCGACGCCGTACTTGTAGGCCATCGCCACCAGCGTCGGCATCTTGGCGATCAGGCGGATCGCCGCGATCTCGCGGTGCTTGGGGTTATGGATGTCGGTGCTGTCGTGATAGAAGGCCGACAGCGCGCCCACCAGGCCGGTCAACACGGCCATCGGGTGAGCATCACGACGGAAACCTCGAAGGAAGAACTGCATCTGCTCGTTGACCATCGTGTGATGGGTGACGAGCTTGTGGAACTCCTTCTGTTGCTTGGCGTTGGGCAGCTCGCCGTACAGCAGCAGGAAGCAGGTGTCGAGGAAGTCGCACTGCGTCGCCAGCTGCTCGATCGGGTAGCCGCGGTACAGCAGCTCGCCCTTGTCGCCGTCGATGTAGGTGATGGTCGAGTTACACGACGCGGTCGACAGGAAGCCAGGGTCGTAGGTGAACTTGCCCGTCTGCGCGTAGAGCTTGCGGATGTCGATCACATCCGGCCCGACGCTGCCCGAGTAGATGGGCAATTCCATCGCGGGACTGCCGTCGGAAAATGACAGGGTGGCTTTGACTTTGGACGGGGTCATGGCGTTTCCTCGTTGGCTTTGCTACGTACTCTACGCGCCTGCGCTCGGCCGCATCTGCTCCAGCACCTCATGCACCGCGGGCCGGTCCAGCGCGCCGGTTGGCTCGCGGCGGGCCAGCAGCAGGTCGAGCAGGTCGTTGTCGGGCAACTCCATCAGTGCGCTCAGGCCGTCGGCCTGGCGCTGCGTGATGCATGAACCGTGCTTGTTGAAGTAGCGCTCGATCAGCAGGTCGTTCTCGAGCATCCCGCGCCGGCAGCGCCACCGAAGACGATTCAGCGCGACAGCGTCGAGGGTGGGCTCCATGGTGGCGCGGCGTCGGACCGACTACACCGCGCGCCGGACCATCAGCTCCTTGATCTTGCCGATCGCCGCGGTTGGATTCAGCCCCTTGGGGCACACGTCGACGCAGTTCATGATGCTGTGGCAGCGGAACAGCCGGTACGGATCTTCGAGGTTGTCGAGCCGCTCGCCGGTGGCCTGGTCGCGGCTGTCGGCGATGAAGCGGTAGGCCTGCAGCAGCCCTGCCGGTCCGACGAACTTGTCGGGGTTCCACCAGAAGCTCGGGCAGCTGGTGGAGCAGCTGGCGCACAGGATGCACTCGTACAGCCCGTTCAGCTCGTCGCGCTGCTCAGGGGTCTGCAGGCGCTCCTTCTCGGGCGGCACCTCGTCGTTCACCAGGTACGGCTTGATCGAGTGGTACTGCTTGAAGAACTGCGTCATGTCGACGATCAGGTCGCGCACCACCGGCAGCCCCGGTAGCGGCTTCAGCACGATCGGGTCCTTCAGCCGGCGCAGGTTGGTCAGGCAGGCCAGCCCGTTCTTGCCGTTGATGTTCATCGCGTCGGAGCCGCAGACGCCTTCGCGGCACGAGCGGCGGAAGCTCAACGTCGGGTCGATCGACTTCAGCCTGATCAGCGCGTCGAGCAGCATGCGCTCCGAGCCGTCGAGGTCGAGCGTCAGCACCTGCATGCGCGGGCGCTCGTCGCGGTCGGGGTCGTAGCGGTAGATCTGGAAGTGGCGCTGGCCGACCTTGGGCACGCGCTCGAAGCGCGAGTTGAGGTAGGTGCTGTCGGGGGCGGTCATCAGAAGGTCCTCACCTTGGGCGGGATCGACTCCACGCTCAACGGCTTGAGCTGTACCGGCTTGTAGTGGAGCCGGCTGCCCCTGCTGTACCACAGCGTGTGCTTCATCCAGTCACGGTCGTTGCGGCCCAGGGGGTTCAGCGGGTCGTCGGCCGCGCGCTCGTAGTCCTTGACGGTGTGCGCGCCGCGGCACTCCTTGCGCGCCGCGGCCGAGACGATCGTGGCCTGCGCGCACTCGATCAGGTTCTCCACCTCGAGCGCCTCGATGCGCGCGGTGTTGAACACCTTGGACTTGTCCTTCAACCCGATCGCCTCGGTGCGCCGGCGCAGCTCGACCACCTTGGTCACGCCCTCGTCCAGCGATGCCTGCGTGCGGAACACGCCGGCATGCTGCTGCATCGTCGCGCGCAGATCGTTGGCGACGTCCTGCGCATACTCGCCGTCGGCCGCGCTGTCGAGGCGCGCCAGGCGGGCCAGCGACGGGTCGGCGGCATCGGCGGGCAGGTCCTTGTGCGCCCGGGGCGCCGCGGCCAGCGCCTGCACGATGTGATCGCCCGCCGAGCGGCCGAACACCAGCAGGTCGAGCAGCGAATTGGTGCCGAGCCGGTTGGCGCCGTGCACGCTGACGCACGAGCATTCGCCCACCGCGTACAGGCCGTTGACGACGGCGTTGGGGTTGCCGTCCTCGGGCGCCACCACCTGGCCGTGGATGTTGGTGGGGATGCCGCCCATCTGGTAGTGGATCGTCGGCACCACGGGGATCGGCTCCTTCGTGATGTCGACGTTGGCGAAGTTGTGGCCGATCTCGTACACCGACGGCAGGCGCTTCAGGATGTCCTTCACCCCGATGTGCGTCATGTCGAGGTGGATGTAGTCCTTGTTGGGGCCGCAGCCACGTCCTTCCTTGATCTCCTGGTCCATGCAGCGCGACACGAAGTCGCGCGGTGCCAGGTCCTTCAGCGTCGGCGCATAGCGCTCCATGAAGCGCTCGCCGTCGACGTTGCGCAGGATTGCGCCTTCGCCGCGGCAACCTTCGGTGAGCAGCACGCCAGCACCGGCCACGCCGGTGGGGTGGAACTGCCAGAACTCCATGTCCTCCAGCGGCAGCCCCGCGCGCGCGGCCATGCCGAGGCCGTCGCCGGTGTTGATGTACGCGTTGGTGCTGGCGGCATAGATGCGGCCGGCACCACCGGTGGCCAGCAGCGTGCACTTGCCCTGCAGGATGCTGACCTCGCCGGTCTCCATCTCGAGTGCGACCACGCCGAGCACGTCGCCGTCGGCGTCGCGCACCAGGTCGAGCGCCATCCACTCGACGAAGAACTGGGTGCGCGCCTTGACGTTCTGCTGGTACAGCGTGTGCAGCATCGCGTGGCCGGTGCGGTCGGCCGCGGCGCAGGCGCGCTGCACCGGCTTCTCGCCGTAGTTGGCGGTGTGGCCGCCGAACGGGCGCTGGTAGATGGTGCCGTCGGCATTGCGGTCGAAGGGCATGCCGAAGTGCTCGAGCTCATAGACCACCTTGGGCGCTTCGCGGCACATGAACTCGATGGCGTCCTGGTCGCCGAGCCAGTCGCTGCCCTTGACGGTGTCGTAGAAGTGGTAGTGCCAGTTGTCCTCGCTCATGTTGCCGAGTGAGGCACCGATGCCGCCTTGCGCGGCCACGGTGTGCGAACGCGTCGGGAACACCTTGGACAGCACCGCGACGTTGAGGCCCGCGCGCGCGAGCTGCAGCGACGCGCGCATGCCCGAGCCACCGGCGCCGACGATGACGACGTCGAACTTGCGTCTTGCGATCGAGGGTGAAGGCATTTGAGTCCTACAGTCTCCACAGCACCTGCACCGCCCAGCCGGTGCAGCCGACCAGCCAGACGATCGTGACCACCTGCAGCAGCAGGCGCAGCCACACCGGCTTGATGTAGTCCATCCAGATGTCGCGCATGCCGACCCAGGCGTGCACCGCCAGCGCGATGATCACGACGAAAGTCGCGAAGCGCATCCACTGCTGCGAGAAGATCGTCGACCAGCGCACGTAGCCGAGCTTGGGGCCGGCGATCAGCTGCACGACCAGCACCAGCGTGTACAACGTCATCAGCGCAGCCGTGACGCGCTGGCTGAGCCAGTCGCGCAAGCCGTAGTGGGCGCCGACGACAAGGCGCTTCGATCCGTAGGTCTTGTCTTGCGTGCTCATCGGTGGCCTCAATAGAGCCCGAACAGTTTGGCGCCGAGCAGAATCGTCAGCAGCAGGCTGGCGCCCAAAGTGGCCAGCGCCGAGAGGTGGCCTTGCTGCAGGCTCACGCTGTGTGTGATGTCCATCCACAAGTGGCGCACGCCGGCGACCAGGTGGTGCAGGAACGCCCAGATCAGCGCCAGCACCACCAGCTTGAGGAGGAACGCCGGAACGACGCCGACACCTGCGATGAAGGCGTTGCTGAAGCGCTCGTACGACACCTCGCTGGTCAGGCTCACGTCGAGCAGCCACACCACCAGCGGCAGCAGCAGGAACATCAGCGCCCCGCTGACGCGATGCAGGATCGACACCAGCCCGGCAATCGGCAGGCGGTAGGCAACGATCTGCGAGACGTGGATGTTGGTGTAGACCGGGCGTGGCTTGTGCTCGTCTGCCATGGATGCGGCCCCCGCTGCGCGATGAACCCGAGGATTTTATTTCAAGCCAAGTCCGACGCCGTACGCACCGTCACTGCAGCTCGTTGCGGTAGTGGTGCGCGTCGGTGCGGTACAGGCCGCGCCGCAACTCGACCGGCCGCTCGCCGTAGGTCAGCGAGCGGCGCTCCACGCTGAGCAGCGGCGAGCCGGCCGGCACCTGCAACAGCGTGGCGGCTTCGGGCGTCGCGGCGACGGCACGGATCTTCTCCTCGGCGCGGATCATCTGCACGCCGAATGCCATCTCGAACAGCGCGTACATCGGACCCTCGTAGGCCGCCAACCGTTCGGCCGTCAGGTCCTTGAACATCCGGCCGGGCAGCCAGATGTCGTCGAGCACGACCGGATGCTGTTCGGCCAGCAGCAGGCGCCGCACGAACACGACCGGGTCACCGCTTCTGAGCTCCAGCGCCCGCGCGATGTCGGCGCCCGCGCGCACCCGGCGGCAGTGCAGCAGCCGGCGTCTCAGCTCCCGACCGCTGCCGTCGTCGGCGGCGAGCCGCAGGAAGCGATAGCGGGTGGTCTGTTCCGCATGGGTGGCGACGAAGGTGCCCTTGCCCTGCCGCCGGGTCAGCAGGTTCTCCGCCGCGAGGTCGTCGATCGCCTTGCGCACGGTGCCCTGGCTGACCCCGAAGCGATCGGCCAGCTCGAACTCGCTCGGAATCATCTCGCCGGGCTTCCACACGCCGGCTTGCATGTCTTGCACGATCAGCTGCTTGATCTGCCGGTACAGCGGTCTGAACGCCGTGGGCTTGTCGCCTCGTGCTCGCGCAGGCCGGTTGGAATGCTGGGGCGTCGGGCTCATGACCACCATTGCAGCACAGGCCCCGCCGGGCCTGACCTACACTTGCCGCCAACGCGTCGAGCACCCGACCGCAGCAACCGCTTTCCCACCTTCCCTGGAGTGATTTCATGAGCAAGAAGCCCGTCCGCGTGGCCGTCACTGGCGCCGCCGGTCAGATCGGTTACGCGCTGCTGTTCCGCATCGCCGCCGGCGAGATGCTGGGCAAGGACCAACCGGTCCTGCTGCAGCTGCTGGAGATTCCCGACGAGAAGGCGCAGAAGGCCCTGAAGGGCGTGATGATGGAGCTGGAAGACTGCGCGTTCCCGCTGCTGGCGGGCATGCAGGGGTTCAGCGACCCGGCGGCCGCCTTCAAGGACACCGACTATGCGCTGCTCGTGGGCGCGCGCCCGCGCGGCCCCGGAATGGAGCGCAAGGACCTGCTGGCTGCGAATGCCCAGATCTTCACCGCGCAAGGCAAGGCGCTCAATGCATCGGCGAGCCGCAACGTACGCGTGCTGGTGGTCGGCAACCCGGCCAACACCAACGGGTACATCGCGATGAAGTCGGCGCCGGAGCTGCCGCGCAAGAACTTCACCGCGATGCTTCGCTTGGACCACAACCGCGCGGCCTCGCAGCTCGCCGCCAAGACAGGCAGGCCGGTGTCATCGATCGAGAAGCTGTGCGTGTGGGGCAACCACTCGCCGA
>DATIFD010000482.1:0-10733 GCA_035455385.1 Burkholderiaceae bacterium | reverse complement strand
GGGCGCCGCGGCCGGCAACAGCACCCGACGGATCAGCGAGCGATCGCTGACGCCGAGCGTGTAGGCCGCCTCGACCAGATCGCGCCGCGTGTTGCCGACGGTGACCGCGATCATCAGCACCAGCTGGAAGAACGAACCGATGAAGATCACCGCCAGCTTCTGCGCCTCGCCGATGCCCGCCCACAGGATCAGCAGCGGGATGAAGGCGCTGGCCGGCAGGTAACGCGCGAACGACACGAACGGCTCGAAGAACGCCTCGATCGGCTTGTACGCGCCCATCGCCACGCCGAGCGGCAGCGCGAGCGCCGCCGCGATCGCGAAGCCGCCGAACACGCGCCACACCGTGACGCCGATGTCCTCGGCAAAACCGTGTTGGACCAGCAGCGTCCAGCCGCTGCGCACCATCGTCAGCGGGTCGGCCAGGAAGGTCTTCTGCACGAAGCCACCCAACGTGGCCACCGCCCACACGGAGACGAAGAGCACGAAGAACGCGACGCCGAGCGTGACGCGGATGCCGGGGGCGACGGGGGTTAGTGGCTTCATGCTGCGTATGACTTGCGACGGGTTGGGCTTGCAAGGCTGCGGGCGGGCAGGCCCGTGCGCGCTACCGCCGGCGCCTCGGCCCTGCGGGCCGAGGTCCCCTGTGCTGCTCGCTCACCAAGGGCGGCTCCGCCCCTCGCCCTCGCATGGCCGGCACGACGCTCGCGCGTCGCGCCTATGCTCGGAGCTCCACATGCTCGCCGTCGCGCCGCCGCTTGGGGCGGCGTCGAGATGCCCCTTGGTGAGCTGCGCTGCTCGGCGCCGACCAAGCGCGCCCGAACCTGCCCACCCGCAACCTTGCCTGCACAGCGGTGGCATGCCGACGGAGCTCCTGCAGAGCCGCTGAACAGCGCGCGACGACTACTTCAAGAATCGCGTGTCGGCCAGCTTGGACAGATCGGGTATCGACTTGATGATGCCCGCCTCGAGCAACAGCTCGGCCGCCTCCTTGCTGAACTGGGCGTGCTCGCCGGCGAAGAACTTCTGGTTGGCCTCGCGATCCTGCCAGCGCAGGTACTTCTGCGACGCCTCGAACTGCTCGCCGCTTTGCTTGACGTCGGCGCCCATGATCTCGAAGCTCTTCTTCGGATCGGCCTTGATCATCGCCACCGCGTCGAAGTAGCCGTCGGCCAGCGCCTTGGCGGCCTTGGGGTTCTCGGCAAGGAACTTCGGCGTGCAGCCGAAGGTGTCCATCACCATCGGGTACTCGAGCGTGGTGGCGATGATCGTGCCCGCCTCGGGCTTGGCGCGCACCGCGCTCAGGTATGGCTCGTAGGTCATCGCCGCATCGATGCCCTCGGTGCCGGCGATCATCGCGTTGGCTGCTGCCTGCGGCTCGAGGTTGACGACCTTCACGTCCTTCACCGACAGGCCGTTCTTCTTCAGCATCCACGCCAGCGTGAAGTACGGCGCCGTTCCCGGCGCACTGGCGGCAACGGTCTTGCCCTTGAGGTCGCTGATCTTGGTGATGTTGCGCTTGACCACCATGCCGTCGGCGCCGTAGCTCTTGTCGAGCTGGAAGATCTGCGTCGTGGGCACGCCGTTGGCATTCCACACGATCCAGGTCTCGACCGTGGTGGCCGCGCACTGCACGTCGCCGGAGGCGATCGCGAGGTGACGGTCCTTCTGCGGGATCTTCTTTATCGACACGTCGAGACCGTGCTTCTTGAACAGCCCCGCCTCCTTGGCCAGCGTCAGCGGCGCGAAACCGGTCCAGCCCGAGATGCCGATCGCGACCTTGGTCTCCTGCGCCGTGGCGGCGGTGGCGATGGCCGTGGCCGCAATGGCGACGGCCAGTGCCGTGTACTTGTTCATGCCTTCTCCTGCTTCAGTGATGGGTGGTGAAAATCGATTGTTGACGGCTCATGCCGGCGTCCACAACGCGGGCAAGCCCGAAAGGGTGCGCCACACGCGCGACAGCGCACCGTCGGTGACCATTCGCGTCGCGCGCTCGATGTCGGGCGCCAGATAGCGGTCGCGCTCGACCGACGGACACTGGGCCCGCAGCAAGGCGTGTGCCTGTTCCAGCGCGGCCGAGCTGGTGAGCGGCCGCAGGAACTCGATGCCCTGCGCCGCGGCGAGCCATTCGATGCCGAGGATGTGCGCGGTGTTGGCGATCATCGGTTGCAGGCGTCGCGCCGCGAACGTGGCCATCGACACGTGGTCTTCCTGGTTGGCCGAGGTCGGCAGCGAGTCGACGCTGGCCGGATGCGCGAGGCTCTTGTTCTCGCTGGCCAGGGACGCCGCGGTGACGTGCGCGATCATGAAGCCGGAGTTCAGGCCGGCGTCCTTCGTCAGGAACGGCGGCAGCCTCGACACGCCGGCGTCGATCAGCATCGCGATGCGACGCTCGGCGATGGCGCCGATCTCGGCGACGGCCACCGCCATTGCATCGCACGCCAGCGCCACCGGCTCGGCGTGGAAGTTCCCTCCAGAGATCATGCTGCCACTGCCGCCGTCGGCGAACACCAGCGGGTTGTCCGTGACGGCGTTGGCCTCGCGCAGCAGCACCAGCGCCGCGTGGCGCAGCTGGTCGAGGCAGGCGCCCACCACCTGCGGCTGGCAGCGCAACGAGTACGGATCCTGCACGCGGTCGTCGCCGTCGAGGTGGGAACGGCGGATCGCACTGCCTTCGAGCAGCGCGCGGTAGTAGCGGGCGACGTCGATCTGCCCGGGCTGGCCGCGCAGCGCATGGATGCGGGGGTCGAACGGGCCGTCGCTGCCACGCGCGGCATCGACCGTCAGCGCACCGATCACCAGCGCCGCCTCGAGCACCGGCTCGAAGCTGATGAAGCCATGCAGCGCCAGCGCGGTCGACACCTGCGTGCCGTTGATCAGCGCCAGCCCTTCCTTGGCGGCCAGCTTCAGCGGCGCGAGGCCGGCCTCGCGCAAGCATGCGGCCGCGGCCCTGCGCTGCCCCTCGACGATGAACTCGCCCTCGCCGATCAGCGCCAGCGTCATGTGCGCCAGCGGCGCCAGGTCACCCGACGCGCCGACCGAGCCCTGGCTCGGCACGTACGGCACCGGACCGGCGTTGTGCACCGCGAGCAAGGCATCGACCACTTCCTCGCGCACGCCAGACGCGCCGCGCGCCAGCGACGCCGCCTTCAGCGCCAGCATCAGCCGCACCACCGGAGGCGCCAGCGGCTCGCCGACGCCGACGCTGTGCGAGCGGATCAGGTTGAGCTGCAGCGTATCGAGGTCGGCCTCGCTGATGCGCGTGGACGCCAGCTTGCCGAAGCCGGTGTTGACGCCGTAGACGGGTTCGCTGCCGCGGGCGGCGCGCTGAACGACTTCAGCGCTAGCGCGGATCGCGGTGCGTGCGGGCTCGTCGATCGCGAGCTTCACACCGCCGGTGTGGATGGCTTGCAGATCGTCTAGCGCGAGCCCGCCAGGCTTGAGGTTCATTTGCATGCGGTCGTTTGGCCTTGCTGCAGCCCGCGGGTCGCGCCCCGCCGGCTACTTTCATTTGGGCCAGCAAATGAAAGTAGCCCGCCGGCCGGGCGGGACCGGCGGGCTCTTACGCAGTGAGAAAAACCAGCGCTCATGCCCCGAGCATCGGCAACTTCAACCCCTGCTCACGAGCGCAGGCAATCGCCTCGTCGTAGCCGGCGTCCGCATGCCGCATCACCCCGGTGGCCGGGTCGTTCCACAGCACGCGCTCGATGCGCTTGGCCGCGGCGTCGGTGCCGTCGCAGACGATCACCACGCCGGCGTGCTGCGAGTAGCCCATGCCAACGCCGCCGCCGTGGTGAAAGCTGACCCAGGTGGCGCCGCCGGCGGTGTTGAGCAGCGCGTTGAGCAGCGGCCAGTCGCTCACCGCGTCGCTGCCGTCGCGCATGCCTTCGGTCTCACGGTTGGGCGACGCGACCGAGCCCGAGTCGAGGTGATCACGGCCGATCACGATCGGTGCCTTCAGCTCGCCTGACCTCACCATCTCGTTGAAGGCCAGACCGGCGCGGTGGCGCTCGCCAAGCCCGATCCAGCAGATGCGCGCGGGCAGCCCCTGGAACGCGATGCGTTCGCCGGCCATGTCGAGCCAGCGGTGCAGGTGCGCGTCGTGCGGGAACAGCTCCTTCAGCTTGCGGTCGGTCTTGCGGATGTCCTCCGGGTCGCCCGACAGCGCCACCCAGCGGAACGGCCCCTTGCCGCGGCAGAACAGCGGCCGGATGTACGCCGGCACGAAACCGGGAAAGTCGAACGCGTTCTTCACGCCGGCGTCGAACGCCACCTGGCGAATGTTGTTGCCGTAGTCGACCGTCGGGACGCCCATCGCCTGGAACTCGAGCATGGCGCCCACGTGCACCGCGCAACCGTGCGCGGCGGCCTCGCGCAGTTGCGCGTGCAGCGACGCGTCGGCCTGCGCGCTCTTCCAGCGCTCCACCGTCCAACCCGGCGGCAGGTAGCCGTTGACGAGATCGTGCGCCGAGGTCTGGTCGGTCACCAGGTCGGGCCTGATGCCGCCTGCCTTGGCGCGCCTGACCAGCTCGGGCATCACCTCGGCCGCGTTGCCGAGCAGGCCGATCGAGATTGCCTTGCCTTCGCGGGTGTAGCGTGCGATGCGCGCCAGCGCGTCGTCGAGGTCGCTGGCCTGCTCGTCGAGGTACTTCGAGCGCAGGCGGAAGTCGATGCGCGAGGGCTGGCACTCGACGTTCAGCGAGCAGGCGCCCGCGAACGTGGCCGCCAGCGGCTGTGCGCCACCCATGCCGCCCAGGCCCGCGGTCAGTATCCACTTGCCCTGCAGCGAACCGTCATAGTGCTGGTGCGCCGCTTCCGAAAAGGTCTCGTACGTGCCTTGCACGATGCCCTGGCTGCCGATGTAGATCCACGAGCCGGCGGTCATCTGACCGTACATCATCAAGCCCTTGCGGTCGAGCTCGTCGAAGTGCTCCCAGGTGGCCCACTTGGGCACCAGGTTGGAGTTGGCCAGCAGCACGCGCGGCGCGTCGACGTGGGTGCGGAACACGCCCACAGGCTTGCCCGACTGGATCAGCAGCGACTCGTCTTCGTTCAGCTCGCGCAACGAGCGCAGGATCTGCTCGAAGCAGTCCCAGTTGCGCGCCGCCTTGCCGATGCCGCCGTAGACCACCAGCGCGTCCGGGTTCTCGGCCACCGCGGGGTCGAGGTTGTTCTGGATCATGCGGTAGGCCGCCTCGATCAGCCAGTTCTTGCAGGCGAGCTGGCTGCCGGTGGGCGCTTTCACGGGGCGCGGCTGGGCAAGGTGGCGTTGACTGGAGAGGTCGGTCATGGTGGGGAGCTCCTTGAGGACTGCAGAGGACGCGCTGCGGGTGCGGGTTGCACTCTACTTGTCTAGACAAGTCTAGGCAAGTACCATCGCACCATGGTTTCCCCTGAAGCCGCTGCCGCGCCGCGTTCATCCGCGGCGGTGGCGCCGTACGCCCGCGTCAAGCAGCACCTGAAGGACGGCCTGGCCGCCGGCCGCTGGCCGCCCGGCGCGCTGATGCCGTCGGAGGCCGAGCTGGTGGCCGAGTTCGGCGTCAGCCGCATGACGGTCAACCGCGCGCTGCGTGAGTTGCAGGTCGAAGGCTTGGTCGAGCGCTCGCAGGGCGTGGGCACCTTCGCCGCGCCGCTGCACCGCGTGTCGTCGACGCTGACGATCCGCGACCTGCACGAGGAGATCGAGGCGCGCGGCCATCACCACCACGCCACCGTGCACCTGCAGCGCGCCGAGCGCGCCAGCGCTGCACTGGCGGCGCAGCTGGGCGTGCCCGTCGGGGCCCGGGTGTTCCACACGCTGATCGTGCACCACGAGAACCACGTGCCGCTGCAGTGCGAAGACCGCTACGTCAACCCGGCGTGCGCGCCGGACTACCTCGACGTCGACTTCACGCAGACCACGCCGACGAGCCATCTGTTCGAGGCTACCGCGTTGTGGCGGGCCCAGTATTCGATCGAGGCCGCGCGCCCCACCGCGCAGGAGGCGAGGCTGCTGGCGATCTCGCCGTCCGATCCGTGCCTGATCGTCGTGCGCCGCACGTTCACGCGCAGCGCGCCGATCACGATCGCGCGGCTCGTGCACCCGGGCAGCCGCTACCAGCTCGAGGGGCAGTTCGCGCCATGAGCCCCCACCCGGCCGCTCCGAAGGGGGTTCGCACCGCAGTGCGCAGCACGGAGGTTGTCCAATGACCCTGAACACCGTGCGCCTCGACCGTGTGGCCGCGCAACCCTGGAAGAACGGCGGTGGCCACACACGCGAGCTGCTGGCCTGGCCCGACCCCGCGCGCTGGCAGCTGCGCATCAGCGTGGCCGACGTCGAGCGCGACGGCCCGTTCTCGCCCTACCCCGGCATCGAGCGCTGGATCACGGTGATCAGCGGCGCCGGCGTGGTGCTGGCCTGGCCCGATCGGCGCCATCGGCTGGGACGCACGTCGTCGCCACTTCGCTTCGACGGCGACACGCCGCCGCATTGCGAGCTGCTCGACCGCGCCAGCGTCGACCTCAACCTGATGGTGCGCCGCGACGCCGGCGTGGGCACACTCGCCGTCGCCGAGCCCGATGTCGAGCACGTGTCGCGCGCGAGCTGGCGCGGCCTGTTCGCCGCCGATGCCACCCGGCTGCAGATCGACGACACCGATGCCGCCACCCTGCAGCCAGGCATGCTGCTGTGGAGCGACCACGCGGCGCGGCAACGCTGGCGCGTGCAACCGCTGGATGCCTCGGCGGCGCGCGCCTGGTGGATCGACTACACACCGATCGAGGGTCCACGATGAACGCAACCACGTTGTGGCGCGGCGCGCGCCTGGCCACGCTGGCAGGCAGCGAAACCTGGGGCTGGATCGAGCGCGGCGCGCTGGTCACGCAGGGCGAGCGCCTGCGGTGGGTCGGCCCCGAGTCGGCGTTGCCCGCCGGGCTCGAGCCGCAGGCCGAGCACGACCTCGGCGGCGCGTTGGTGACGCCCGGTCTCATCGACTGTCACACGCACCTGGTCTACGGCGGCCACCGCGCAGCCGAGTTCGAGCAGCGCCTGCAGGGTGCCACGTACGAAGAGATCGCCCGCGCCGGCGGCGGCATCCGCTCGACCGTCGCGGCCACGCGCGCGGCCAGCGACGATGCGTTGCTCGAGTCGGCGCGCGCACGCGCCCTGACGCTGATGGCCGAGGGCGTGACGACGATCGAGATCAAGTCGGGCTACGGGCTCAACCGCGACGACGAGGCGCGCTGCCTGCGCGCGGCACGGCGCCTGGGCCAGACGTTGCCGCTGACCGTGCGCACCACCAGCCTGGCGGCGCACGCGCTGCCGCCCGAGTACGACGGCCGCGCCGACGACTACATCGACGCCGTCGTGCAGTGGCTGCCGCAGTGGCACGCCGAGGGCCTGCTCGATGCGGTCGACGCGTTCTGCGACCGCATCGGCTTCACGCGCGATCAGACACGGCGCGTGTTCGACGCCGCACGGGCGTTGCAGTTGCCCGTCAAGCTGCATGCCGAGCAGTTGAGCGACCAGCACGGCGCGGCGCTCGCCGCGGAGTACCACGCGCTGTCGTGCGACCACCTCGAGCACCTGAACGACGGTGGCGTGCAGGCGATGGCCGCGGCCGGCACGGTGGCGGTGCTTTTGCCCGGCGCGTACTACTTCCTGCGCGAGACCAGGCTGCCGCCGGTGACGATGCTGCGCGCTTCGGGTGTGCCGATGGCGATCGCCAGTGATCACAATCCGGGTTCGTCGCCCGCGCTGTCGCTGTTGCTGATGCTGCACATGGCCTGCACGCTGTTCCGCCTGACGCCGGAGGAGGCGCTGCGCGGCGCGACCGTCCACGCCGCGCGCGCGCTGGGCCTGACGCCATCGCACGGCTCGCTCGAGGCCGGCAAGCGGGCCGACTTCGCGGTGTGGGACCTGGAGCATCCGAACGAGCTGGCCTACTGGTTCGGCCGCAACCCGTGCCGGCGCGTCGTCTGCGGCGGCGTCGAGCGATGATGACGACGACGCACGACGTCTACACGCTGCACAAGGGCACGCAGCCGCTGCTCGTCAGCGTGCCGCACGTCGGCACCGAGCTGCCCGACGACCAGCGTCATCGCTACGTCGAGCGCGCGTTCGGCTTCGAGGACACCGACTGGCACCTGGCCACGCTGTTCGACTTCGTGCGAGCCCTCGGCGCGTCGTTCATCGTGCCGCACTACAGCCGCTACCTGATCGACCTCAACCGGCCGCGCGAGAACGCGCCGATGTACCCTGGCGTCAACAACACCGAGCTGTGCCCGACCCGGTTCTTCAGCGGCGACGCGCTGTACCGCGACGGGCAGGCGCCCGACGCGGCCGAGATCGCGCGCCGCGTGCGCACCCACTGGCAGCCGTACCACGACGCGCTGCGCACCGAGCTCGAACGGCTGCACGCGACGCACGGCCGCGTGGTGCTGTTCGACGGCCACAGCATCAAGTCGGAGCTGCCGTGGCTTTTCGACGGCAGGCTGCCCGACCTCAACCTGGGCACTGCCGGCGGCGCCAGCTGCGCGCCGAGCCTGCGCGCCGGGCTGTCGCGCGTGCTCGACGCGCAGGCCCACTACACCCACGTGGTCGACGGCCGTTTCAAGGGCGGCCACATCACGCGCCACTACGGCAATCCGGGCGCCGGCGTGCACACCGTGCAGCTCGAGATGTGCTGGAGCTGCTACATGGCCGAGCAGCCGCCGTACGAGATCGACCCGCAACGCAGCGCACGGCTGCGGCCGATCCTGCACGCGCTGGTGCAGACGATGCTGCGCTGGACGCCGACATGACCCACCGGTATCTGAGGTGACGAAGACCGCCCTATGGGCGCCCAAGGCCTGGCTGCACGGTCGCTGGCGTGAGTCGGTGCTGCTGGTGGTGGCTGCCGACGGCACCTGGCAGCGCATCGCGCACGGCACGCCACGCACACCGGAGATGCACGCGCTGCCCGGCCCGGTGCTGCCCGGACTGGTCGACGCACACAGCCACGCCTTCCAGCGCGCGTTCGTCGGCCTGGCCGAGCGCCGCGACGGCGAGCACGACGACTTCTGGAGCTGGCGCGACCGCATGTACGGCGTGGCGCTGACCATCACGCCCGAACGGTTGCACCAGGTGGCGACGCGTCTCTACGCGGAGCTGCTGCGCGGCGGCTACACCCACGTGTGCGAGTTCCACTACCTGCACCATGCGCCCGACGGCTCGCGCTACGGCGACCCGCTGGCGATGAGCCGCGCGCTGGTGCAGGCAGCGTGCGACACCGGCATCGGGCTGACCTTGCTGCCGGTGCTTTACGAGCGCGCCGGCTTCGGTGTCGCCGGTTTGCGCGACGACCAGCGCCGCTTCGCCACCACGGCCGACGACGTGCTGGCGCTGCGCGACGGGGTGAGGGCGTTGAGGCTGCCGCACGTGAGCGCCGGCGTGGCGATCCATTCGCTGCGCGCCGCAAGGGCTTCCTCGATGCTGGGCCTGGTCGAGCAACTGCAAGGCGATGCGGCGCCGATCCACATCCACGTCGCCGAGCAGAAGGCCGAGGTCGACGACTGCGTGGCCGCGACCGGTCTGCGCCCGATCGACTGGCTGAGCCGGCACGTCGCACTCGATGCCCGCTGGCAGCTCGTGCACGCGACACACGCCACACCCGAGGAGATCGACGCCGTTGCCGCCAGCGGCGCCGGCGTCGTGCTGTGCCCGAGCACCGAGGCCAACTTGGGCGACGGCGTGCCCGACCTGCCGCGCTGGCTGGCGCGCGGCGCCACGCTGGCCATCGGATCGGACAGCCATGTCACGCGCGACTGGCGCGAGGAACTGCGCCTGCTCGAGTACAGCCAGCGCCTCACGCTGCGCCAACGCAACGTGGCGGCAGCCCCCGGATCGGGCGAACCGTCGACGGCAGCGCGCCTGTTCGAACGCATGCTCGCCGGCGGCGCCGCGGCCGCAGGGCTGGGCGCGGCGGGGCTGCGCGAAGGCGCCCGCGCCGACCTGCTGGTGGTCGACACCGACGACCCGGCACTGGCCGACCGCGACGACGACCACCTGCTCGACACGCTGGTGTTCTCGAGCCCGACACGACCGTTCGCGCGCGTGATGGTGGGCGGGCGCTGGGTGGTCGGCGCCCGGATGTAGGCTCGCCGCATGCCACTCGATCGGCGCGCCTGGTGGGCCTGGCTCGCGGCAGCGAGCGCGGGCACGGCGCTGTGCGGCTGCGCTGGCTTCCTCGGACGAGAGCCGGTTCGCGTCACCGTGGTGGGGCTCGATCCGCTGCCCAGCGAAGGCATGGAAGTGCGCATGGCCGTGAAGCTGCGCGTGCTGAACCCGAACGACACCGCCTTCGACTACGACGGCATCGCGCTCGACCTCGACGTGCGCGGTGCCGCCTTCGCCAGCGGCGTCAGCAGCGAGCGCGGCACCATCGCTCGCTTCGGCGAGGCCGTGATCACCGTGCCGGTGTCGATCTCGGCGCTGGCCGTGATGCGACAGTTCATCGGTCTGGCCAGCGGCGAGAGCAAACGCATCGACTACGCGCTCAGCGGCCGTTTCGGCGGCACCGGTCTCGGCGGCATGCGCTTCTCATCGACGGGCCAGATCGACCTGCCCTCCGGCCTCGGCACAAAGTAGCGTCGGCCAACGCAGAGCCGGGCGCCACACCGGCGTGTGCTGCACCGCTCAGGGGTGCGGCTGCCGACGATCGGTGCGCTCGTGAACGCAGCGCCCGGCCTTGAACACCGCGCGGTGGTGAGTGCGGTCG
>DATIFD010000481.1:0-2524 GCA_035455385.1 Burkholderiaceae bacterium | reverse complement strand
TCCAGGCAGTGCCGTGCGATGACCTCGGCGCTGTATTTCATCCAGCGCCCGGGCGCCAGCGCATCGGTATCCACATCCGCGGGCAGCCGCCACACGCGATGGCCCGGCGGGCCAGCGGCCGCGGCACGGCGAACCCGATGCAGCAGCCCGGAGGCCCCGACTGCCTTGTCCATCAGTGAACGGCCTCCGAGTCGCTGTCCCACAGCACCTCGCGCGGGTCGGTGATGCGGCCACGCAGGGCCGAGGCCGCGACCGTGTAAGGCGAGGCCAGGAACACGCGGGCGCTGTCGGTACCGAGCCGCCCCTTGCCGTTGCGCGCGATGGAGCTGATGACCGTGCTTTCCTCGGGCACGGCGTCGCCATGCCCGGCGCACAGTCCGCACGCCGTTGGCAGGATCCGGGCGCCGGCCTCCTGCAGGTGTCGCAGGATGCCCTCGCGCTCGGCGATGTCCCGTTCGCGCGTGCTGGCCGGAGCCACCAGCAATTGCACCCGCTTGTCGACCCGGTAGCCCGCCAGCACCCGCGCCGCGGCACGCAGGTCGTCGAGCTTGGCACCGGTGCAGCCGCCAATGTGCGCCACCTGGATCGCCGTTGGTTCGATATCGTCCACGTCGCGCGCGAGCGCAGGGCTGTGCGGCAGTGCGATCTGCGGCGCGAGTGTCGACGCATCGAAGTTGTGCCGCACACCCGGCGCGTCTTCGTCGCTGTGCCAGCCGTCGAGATCGACCTCGCGCAGGCCCGCCTGCCACAGCCAGGTGCGGGTTTCGTCGTCGGGTGCGATCAATCCGACCTGGGCGCCCAGTTCGGCGCTCATGTTGGCCAGCGTCATGCGCTCGTTCATCGACAGCGCCGACACCGCCTCGCCGCAGTACTCGACCGCCTGGTGATGCCCCATGTTGACGCCGAAGCGCCCGATCATCGACAGCATCATGTCCTTGGCGGACACGCCCAGCCCCAGCCGCCCGCTCCAACGCATGAACACCGTGTGCGGCACCTGCACCCAGATCTCGCCGCTGACCAGCACGCCGAGCATCTCGGTGCTGCCCACGCCGAGCATGTAGGCGCCGAATGCGCCAGCCGTCGACGCGTGCGAGTCGCCACCGACGCACAGCATGCCGGGTCGGATGTGACCGTCCTGCGGCAACACGACGTGCGAGATGCCGACGCTGTCGTAGACGTGCGGCAGCGCATGCTCGCGTGCGAACTCGCGGGCGATTCGCACGATGCGTCGCGCATCCTCGTCGGCCGCGGGCACGTAGTGATCGATCACCAGTACCACGCGGTCGCGGTCCCAGATCGGCGCACCCAGCTCGGCCAGCATCGGCTTCAGGCGCCGCGGCCCGCCGGAGTCATGGCACATCGCGAGGTCGACCCGGCAGGTGACGAACTCGCCCGGCCTCGCAACATCGCGGCAACCGGCTCGAGCGATCAACTTCTGGGCAAGCGTTTGCGGTGGCGCGGCGACGGGGGTGTTCATCGTGACCTGTGCGCCACCGCCCTATTGCAGCTGTGCGGACGGCGACTTGCTGACCCACACCTTCGCGTCGACGCCCCCGAGCCGGGCCAGCTCGACCCGCACCTCGTAGCGATCGGGACGGTACAGGCCGAGCAACCACTGCACCGGACGCCCACGGCGATCGAAGACCAGCCGCTGGACCGCCAGCAACGCGGTGCCGACGGCCACGCCCAGGTGACGTGCGACCTCGGCATCGGCCAGTCGAGCCGACATGCTCTGCGTGGCATGACCGATCTGCACGCCGGCATCTTCCATCAGCACGAGGATCGGCGTGCGGGCGAGCTGCCGGCGGCCGAACGGCGCCAGCGCCTGCGGCACGTAGGTCGTGATGTGCGATTGCGGACCCTCGCGCACCAGGCGCACGCGCTGCGCCTTCTGCACCATCGAGCCCGCCGCGATCTGCAGTGCCTGCGCCACGACCGGTAGGCACGGCAGCGTGCGTACCGAAAGCACCTTGACGTCGGCGCCCGACGCCGCGGACAGGCCTTCGAACCAGGAGCCGACTTGCTCGCCGTCGGCGGCTTCGTTGCCAGCCGGAATTGACACCTGTGGCGGTTGCGGCAGCGGCATCGTGCCGCGCCCGGGGGTGCGGCGGATCAGACGCTCGGCGGCCAGCCGCTCGAGCGCTTTGCGCACCGTGACACGCGCGACGCCGAATTTCCGCATCAACGCGATCTCGCCAGGCATTCCGGAGCTGAAGCGGCCCTCGTGCAGTTGCTCACGCAGCACCAGGTAGATCTGGTGGTACTTGGGCACCGGCAGCGCAGTTCTCACGGTGCCGCACCGTACAAACGTCTCTTTGTTCTGTCAATGGAACAATTAAAGGTCGACGGCGCCGGGCCGATCTGGGCTTCGTTGCCTGGCTTGTTTCGCCGATCGCGGCGGCCGCACGAAACCTACGCTCTGCTCCATCATGAATCGAACGCAACCCACCTACCGCACCCTGGCTGAACCGCGCCACGCGCGCCGCTTCACCACCCAAGATGCCATCGAGTGGGAGGAGCTTCC
>DATIFD010000480.1:0-9439 GCA_035455385.1 Burkholderiaceae bacterium | reverse complement strand
AAGTCGCTGCCACAGGTGGCCGCCCTGGGTCAGAGCGACGACGCCGGCACCGCGCCGGCGCGCGACCTGACCGGCGCCGAGGTGCTTTCGGCGCATGCGAGCATCCCGGCATTGAACTGGACCGTGTTCGTCGAGACGCCGCGGGCCGAGGCGTTTGCGCCCCTGTACGACTCGGCGGTGCGGCTGGCGCTGCTGCTGGTCGGCGGCCTGCTGCTGGCCGCCGCGGCGAGCTTCGTGCTGGCGCGCGCGCTGGTGCGCCCCATCGAGGCCCTGCAGGCGGGCGCCGCACGCATCGGCGCCGGCGAGCTCGACCAGCACATCGAGATCCGCTCGGGCGATGAGCTGGAGGGCCTGGCGCAGCAGTTCAACCAGATGGGCGCCGCACTGCAGGCGTCGTATGCGGGGCTGGAGCGCAAGGTCGAGGAGCGAACGCACGAGTTGAGCGAGGCACTCGAACAGCAGACCGCCACCGCCGAGGTGCTGCAGGTGATCAGCAGTTCGGTTGCCGACGCGCAGCCGGTGTTCGAGAAGATTCTCGACAGCTGCAACAAGCTGCTGGAATGCAGTGATATGGGGGTCTACTTGCTCGACGATGCGGGCATGGTGCATCTCGCGGCGGCACGCGGTGCGGCGGCCGACAAGCTGCCCGCGCTCTTCCCGCGACCGGCCGCAGGCGGCTCGGTTGAACTGGCGGTCCGAGAACGCCGCGTGCTGCACTTCCAGGACGTGATGCACGACAGCGACATGCCCGCGGGGCTGCTCGCGGTGAGCGAGCGGCTGCGGTTCGGCCCTCACTCGTTGGCGATGGTGCCAATGCTGCTGAAGGAGCGTGGTATCGGGACGCTGTACGTGACTCGACAGCCGCCGTCCGGCTTTAGCGACAAGGAGCTGGCACTCCTGAAGACCTTCGCCGACCAGGCGGTGATCGCTATCGAGAACGCGCGCCTGTTCAACGAGACCAAGGAGGCGCTCGAGCGTCAGACCGCCACCGCCGAGGTGCTGCGCGTGATCAGCAGCTCGGTGGCCGACACGGCGCCGGTGTTCGACAAGATCCTGCACAGTTGCAGCCACCTGTTCGAGAGTTCCGAGCAAGGCATCGTGCTGGTCGGCGACGATGGCCGGCTGCACCTCGGCGCGCACCGCGGGTCGGCGCGCGAGCGACTGCGGGCCGTGTTTCCGATGCCGTTGGGCAGCGATCCGGTGTCACAGGCAATGACCGGAGGCCGGGTGCTGCACTACCCGGACGTGCTGCGCGACGCCGAGCCCGGCAGCGTGCCGCGGCGCGTGGCCGAGATGCTCAACGTCGGCACGTACACGCAGGTGTTCGCGCCGATGCGCTGGGAGGGCCAGGGTGTGGGTTACCTGTACGTGATCCGCGCGCCGGTGGCACCGTTCACCGACAACGAGATCAGCCTGCTGAAGACGTTTGCCGACCAGGCGGCGATCGCGATCCAGAACGCGCGGCTGTTCCACGAGATCGCCGACAAGAGCCGGCAGCTCGAGGCCGCCAACCGGCACAAGAGCGAGTTCCTGGCCAACATGAGCCACGAACTGCGCACGCCGCTGAACGCGATCATCGGCTTCTCCGAGGTGCTGGCCGAGCAGATGTTCGGCGAGGTCAACGACAAGCAGATGGAGTACCTGAAGGACATCCACTCGTCGGGCCAGCACCTGCTGGAGCTGATCAACGACGTGCTCGACCTGTCGAAGATCGAGGCCGGCAAGATGGAGCTCGACCTGTCGTGCTTCGACCTCGGGCTGCTGCTCGAGCACTCGACCACGCTGGTGCGCGAGCGCGCCCAGCGCCACGGGCTCGCGCTCGAGCTCGAGGTCGGCGATGGGCTCACCGAATGGGTCGCCGATGCGCGCAAGGTCAAGCAGATCGTCGTCAACTTGTTGTCCAACGCGGTGAAGTTCACCCCCAACGGTGGCCGCGTCAGCGTGCGCGCGCGTCACTTGAATGGCGTCGACGGCCGAGGCGGGGCGTGGGCGGAGGTGTCGGTGTCCGACACCGGCGTGGGCATCGCGCCGGAGGACCAGGCGCTGGTGTTCGAGGAATTCCGTCAGGCCGGCGGCGACGTGCTGCGCAAGGCCGAAGGCACCGGCCTCGGGCTGGCGCTGGTCAAGCGCTTCGTCGAGCTGCACGGCGGCGAGGTGAGCCTCGACAGCGCCCCCGGCCGCGGTTCGACGTTCCGCTTCACGCTGCCGCAGCGAGAGGTAAGGGTGCTGCAGTGACAACGCCGGGGTGAGCGATGAGCACGATCCTGATCGTCGAGGACAACGCCAAGAACATGAAGCTGGTGCGCGACCTGCTGCAGCATCACGGCCACGCGACACTCGAGGCCGAGACCGGCGAGGCCGGGCTCCACCTGGCGTTGCAGCGACGGCCCGATCTGGTGCTGATGGACATCCAGCTGCCCGACATCGATGGTGCCACCGTGCTGGCGCGCATCCGCGAGGACCGCTCGCTCGACGCCATGCCGGTGCTCGCGGTGTCGGCGTCGGTGATGCCCGAGGAGCAGCAGCGCGTCGTGCGTTCGGGCTTCGACGGTTTCATTGCCAAGCCGATCTCGATCAAGCCGTTTCTCGCCGCAGTCAACAAGGCACTCAGCGAGGGGCGCACCAAGTGACGCAGCCGACGCCACACATCCTGGTCGTCGACGACGTCGAGAAGAACGCGCGCCTGCTGGCCGACGTGCTGACGGCCAAGGGCTACCGCACCAGCAAGGCGGCATCGGGCGAGGCGGCGCTCGACGCGGTGCGCGCGGAGCCGCCCGACCTGGTGCTCCTGGACGTGATGATGCCGGGCCTGGACGGCTATGCCGTGTGCCGCGCGATCCGTGCCGACGCGCGCACCGCGATGCTGCCGGTGGTGCTGGTGACCGCACTCGACCCGACGCAGGAGCGCGTCAAGGGGCTGGAGGCCGGTGCCGACGACTTCCTGAACAAGCCGGTCAACCAGGCCGAGCTGCTCGCCCGCGTGCGCTCGCTGCTGCGCATCAAGGCCTACCACGACGAGATCCAGCGCCAGAAGGCCGAGCTGGCGGACTGGAACCGCACGCTCGAACGGCGGGTGGCCGACGGCGTGGCGCAGCTCGAGCGGGTGGGGCGGCTGAAGCGCTTTTTCTCGCCGCAGCTGGCGCAGGCGATCGTCGGCGGCGATACCGACGACCCGTTGAAGAGCCACCGCCGCGAGATCACGGTCGTCTTCCTCGATCTGCGCGGCTTCACCGCGTTCACCGAGACCGCCGACCCCGAAGAGGTAATGGGTGTGCTGCGCGAGTACCACGCGGCGATGGGGCGGCTGATCCTCGAGCACGAGGGAACGCTCGAGCGCTTCACCGGCGACGGCATCATGGTGTTCTTCAACGACCCGGTGCCGCTGCCCGACGCCGCGACACGCGCGGTGCGCATGGCGCTGCGCATGCAGCGCGAAGTGACACGCCTGGCCGACGGCTGGCAGCGCCGAGGTTACGAACTGCGCCTGGGCATCGGCATCGCGACGGGTTTCGCCACCATCGGTGCCATCGGCTTCGAGGGCCGCATCGACTACGGCGCGATCGGTACCGTGACCAACCTCGCGGCACGTCTGTGCAGCGAGGCAGCCGGCGGCGAAGTGCTGGTGTCGCAGCGGGTGATGGCGGCATTGCCGCCCGGCTTCGAGGCCGAACCGCGCGGCGAGATCCAGCTCAAGGGCTTCCAGCGGCCGGTGACGGTGCTGCAGGTGCGCGGCGAGGCGGGCGGCTGATCCGCGGCGCGGCCACCGCGCAGCGGCTTGCGGCATCATGCGCGGCGATGGAGTCGTCGAAGCAAGAGGCTGCCACACCGAGCGCGCTGCCGCAGGAGCTGCTCGACGCGCTGGCCGCGCTCGGCCACCCGCGCACCTATCCCAAGGGCACGATCATCGTCACCGAGGGCGAGCCCGCGCTGTCGATGTATCTGGTGCATGAGGGGCAGCTGCGCGTGTTCGTCTCCGACGAAGACGGGCGCGAGGTCGAGCTCAACACCATCGAGCCCGGCCAGTACTTCGGCGAACTGATGCTGGGCAGCCAGGTGCGCACGGCCACCGTGCAGACCACGACCCGCGCCAGGCTGACGATGATCACGCGCGCCGAATTCGAGCGGGCGCTGGCCGAGCGGCCGAGCCTGGCGTTTCATGTCATCCAGCACCTGATCGATCGCGTGCGACAGCTCAGCCGCAGCGTGCAAGGGTTGGTGTCGATGGACGTCTACGGCCGCGTGGCGCGGCTGTTCGGCGAGCTGGCCCGCGAGGAGGACGGCGTGCGCTTCGTGCCGGGGCCGCTCAGCCAGCAGAAAATCGCCGATCGCGTCGGTGCTTCGCGCAGCATGATCAATCGCATCCTGCAAGACCTGGCGGCCGGCGGCTACATCGAAGCGAGCCGCGAGCGCATCGTGCTGCGCAAGCCGCTGCCCAAGCGCTGGTGACGCCGTGTTGGAGCCGCAAGGGGCGGAGGCGTCGCGGACGCTGAGCGCGCAGCAGCGTCGCCGCCTGCGCGAGATCTGGCGCTCGGCCGGCTGGCCGTGTCAGGACCTGGTGGAGGTGGAACTGCTGGCCGCCGGCCTGCTGCAGCGGCAGCGCGACGCCGATGGCCGCGTGACGCTGCGGCTCAGCGACGCAGGCATCGCGGCGCTGGCGGCCACGCTGCAGAGAAATCGGGCGTCGCGCGCTGCGCACGAGTCGCTGGTGGCGCGGGTGGCGGGCGAGATGCAGCGCGCCGGGCGCGTGGTGTGGCGTGGCCTGTCGCTGCGCGCCAAGGTCGGCGACGGCGAAGAGGCCGCGTGGGCCACGGCGATGCCGGACGTCTATTCGATCCGCCATACCACGGTCGAGCACTACGTCGAACCGATGGCGCACGAGATCAAGGTGCACCGCGCCGATCTGCTGGCAGACCTGCGTCGCCCGGAAAAGGCACAGGCCTATCTGCACAACAGCAGCCAGTGCTGGTACGTGCTGCGCGAGGGCATCGGCGAGGCCGACGAGATTCCGGCGCAGTACGGTGTGATGCTCGCGCGCGACGCGGCCTTCGAGGTGCTGCGGCCGGCGCCGAAGCGGCCGATGAAGCTGCCGTTCGTGGTCTGGATGGCACTGGCGCGGGCGACGCCCGAGCGGATGGACGACGAATCGCAGTCCTGGCTCGGCGCGCCTCCCGGTGCGGCCTGATCAGCCCTGCAGCGCCGCGGTCTTGCGCTCCGGCGCCGGTGCGGTAGCGAGCAAGAGGTACAGCAGCGGGCCGATCGAGCCCAGCGCCAGCGTCAGCAGGGCGCAAGGCCAGAAGCGTCGCCCGGAGGCGGTGGCGTCGCGCCAGATCCAGACCAGAACCATCGACAGCGCGATGGCGATGTCGGCAAAGATCTGCCAGCCGGCCGGCCCGGACAGGATCTGCTCGTAGAACCCGACCACTCCGGTGCGGCTGATGACCCAGAGCGTTCACGAGTTTCGGCGCGCCGCTGGACGTGACGGCGGCCTCGCTGCGGGTGGAGCACTTCTTCCCGGCCAAAAAAGGCCACGCGCGCGGCGCTGGCGACGGCGCTGGACGCAGCCCGGCCCACCGCCGCCTGAGCAACCAGGCTGTGGGGCCTGGAGGTCAGCGCTCGGCTTCGGGGCTGCGATCCTGCGTCGTGTAGGCGGCGTGCAGGTGTGCAGGCCGCGACGCGCGCCTGCGCATGCGGATGTTGAGCATTTCCACACACACCGAGAACGCCATCGCGAAATAGACGTAGCCCTTGGGCACGTGGTGGTCGAAGCCTTCGGCGATCAGCACCACGCCGATTACCACGAGAAACGACAGCGCCAGCATCTTGATCGTGGGGTGGTCCGACACGAAGCGGCCGATCGGCCCGGCGAAGGCCATCATCAGCGCCACGCTCAGCACCACGGCCGCCACCATCACCTCGATGCGGCTGACCATGCCCACCGCCGTGATGATCGAATCGAGCGAGAACACGATGTCGATCAGCATGATCTGGACGATCACCGCGGCGAACGTGGCCTTCACCGCGCTGGAGGCGCGGCCCTCCTCGCCCTCGAGCGATTGATGGATCTCGCTGGTGCTCTTCCAGATCAGGAACAGCCCGCCGACGATCAGGATCAGGTCCCGCCCGGAGATCTCCTGTCCGAGCACGGTGAACAACGGCGCCACCAGGCCGACGATCCAGGACAAGACCAACAGCAGCCCGATGCGCATGAACATCGCCATGCCCAGACCGATCCGGCGCGCCATGTCGCGCTGCGCGTGCGGCAGCTTGTCGACCAGGATCGTGATGAAGACCACGTTGTCGATGCCCAGCACCAGCTCGAGCGCGGTCAGCGTTGCCAATGCAATCCAGCTCTGCGGGTCGGTCAACAGCTCGGTCATGGCGGTCCTCGGCGGGTGCGCGGCGATTCTGCCTTCGTGTGGCACCGGGCTCAGCGCGGTATCGTGAACCACAATGGACGCACCCAGCCGCGGGCGTCGGGCGGGCGCTCCGGATGCAGATGCCGGCCGCCGCGAGCACAATGGCGCGTCATCACCGCGGATCCGCCGATTCCATGGCCAGCCGAGCAATCAGACTGCTGTGTCCCTGGCTGCTAGCCGCCGCCATGGCGTTCTGCGCGGCGGCGCGGGGCGCCGACGATGGCGTGGCCTGGCAACGCGCGTCCAGCAACGCCGATGTCGATGCAGCCTTCGCGCAGGCGCGCGCCGGCAACAAGCCGGTCCTGCTGTACTGGGGTGCCAAGTGGTGCCCGCCGTGCAACCAGCTGAAGGCCACGCTGTTCACCCGCCACGACTTCATCGAGCGCAGCAAGTCGCTGGTGGCGGTGGACATCGACGGCGACCTGCCGGGTGCGCAGAAGCTTGGTGCCCGTTTCAAGGTCAGCGGCTACCCGACCATGGTGCTGATGCGCAACGACGGCACCGAGCTGATGCGCCTGCCTGGGGAGGCCGACGCACCGAAGGTGCTGCAGCTGCTGGAGTTCGGCCTGGCGGGGGGCCGCGCTGCCAAGGACGTGCTGGCCGATGCGCGCGCCGGCAAGCCATTGCCGGGCGCCGAGTGGCGCATGCTGGCGTTCTACTCGTGGATCGGCGACGAGTCGCAGTTGCTGGACGCGACCGAGCGGCCCGGTGTGCTGGCCAGCCTGTCGGCCGCCTGCCCGCGCAGCGAAGCCGACAGCGCCACCCGGCTGATGCTCAAGGCCCTGGCCGACAGCGATGAAGGCAAAGGTGTCAAAGCTGACGCCGCGCTGCGCCAGCGCGTACGGGGCTGGATCGGTGATCCGGGCGTGGTGCGCGCCCAGATGGACGTGCTGACCAACTACGCGCCCGAGATCACCCGGGCGGTGTCGTCGGCCGGCAGCCCCGACCGCAAGGCGATCGTCGCGAGCTACGACGCGGCGCTGCAGCGGCTGCAGTCCGACGGCACGCTGTCGCGGGCCGACCGCCTGACGGCGCTGGGCGCTCGCGTGGACCTGGCCCGCATCGACACGCCGAAGTCCGAGCGCCACCCGCGCATCGCGGCGCCGTTGCTGCAGCAGGTGCGCGAAGCCAGCACCGCAGCCGACCGTGAGATCACCGATGGCTACGAGCGCCAGGCCGTGATCACGGCGGCCGCGTACATCCTCGGTCAAGCGGGGCTGTGGAAGGAGTCCGACGCGCTGCTCAAGGCCAACCTGGCCAAGAGCCATTCGCCGTACTACCTGATGAGCCAGCTGGCGGGCAACGCGCGCAAGCTCGGTCGCACCGACGAAGCGCTGCGCTGGCACGAAGAAGCGTTCGCGCGCAGCGAGGGCCCGGCCACGCGCCTGCAATGGGGCGCGCAGTACGTCAGCGCGCTGGTCGAGCTGGCGCCCAACGACGAGGTGCGGTTGGAGCGTGCGGTCAAAGGGATGATCGAGGTGGCCGCGCTCGACAAGGGCGCGTTCGACGGTCGCAGCGCGCGGTCGCTGGCGCGCGTGGACAGGCAGCTCGCGCAATGGAACCGCGACGGGCGGCACGACGCGGTGATCGCGCGGCTGCGCGCGCAACTCGATCCGGTGTGCAGCCGGCTCGAGGGTTCGGCCGAGCGCGCAACCTGCGACCGCACCTTCAAGCCGGCGGCCAAGACAAGCGCCTGAGGTGCGCACGCGGCGTTGCACCGCGCGCCCTTGCCACTACTTGAGCAGCCCCTCGGCTTTCATGGCCTCCTGCACCGCCGGCCTGGCCGCCATGCGCTTCTGGAAGGCCTGCAAGTTGGCCAGGTCGGTGATGTCGACGCCCACCCGCGGCGCCCAGTTGGTGATCGTGAACAGGTAGGCGTCGGGCGCCGAGAAGGCGTCACCCATCAGGTACGACTTGCCCTCGAGCTGCTCGTTCACGTACCGGTAGCGCATCTTCAGGCGTTGCCGGAAGACCTCCTTGCCCTCCTCGGGCATCGCCGGGTTGAACAGCGGCGAATACGACTTGTGCAGCTCCGACGAGATGAAGTTCAGCCATTCGATCTGCCGGTAGCGAGCCATCGTGCCCGCGGCCGCGATGGCGCCTTTGGCGGGGGCTTGATCGGCGACGTACTGCACGATTGCGGGTCCCTCGCTGAGGCGCTGTCCGTCATCGAGTTCGAGCAGCGGCACATAGCCCTTGGGGTTGATGGTGTAGTAGTCGGTGCCATCGACCAGCTTGTGGGTCTTGGTGCTGGCCAGCACAAGCTCGAACGGCAGCCCAACTTCGCGCAACACGATGTGCGGGCTGAGCGAACAGGCGCCGGGACTGTAGTAGAGCTTCATCGCGGGGTCTCCTGAACCAGGGTTGGTCGTTCGCGCAGCAGCATAGCGTGGGGCCAATCCAAGGCTGGGAGCTCGGAATAGTTCGCGCGCCTCGCGGCGCGCGCGGCTCGTGGACAATGCGCGCCGATGATGACCCGCGGAAGCTGGCGCTGGGCCGCATGCATGCTCGGGCTTGGCCTGTGCGCGGCGGCAGGCGCGGCCCAGCTCAAGCCGTGTCGCCTCAAGGGCGTGCCGCACGACGCACTGTGCGGCAGCGTCTCGCGGCCCCTCGATCCGGCGCAGCCGGGCGGCCCGGCGATCGAGGTGCACTTCGCGGTGCTGCCTGCGCTGGCGCAGCGCAAGCTGCGGGACCCGGTGTTCTTCTTTGCCGGTGGCCCAGGGCAGAGCGCGATCGACCTGGCCGGCCCGCTGGCAGCACAGATGGGCCGCCTGAACAACCGTCGCGACCTGGTGTTCGTCGACCAGCGAGGCACCGGCCGCAGCGCGCCGCTGCGCTGCGACAGCGACGACGATCGCCTGCGTCCGCTGATCGAACAGCTCGACCCGCAACGGCAGCTGGCGCGGCTCGCAGCCTGTCGCGAGCAGCTGATGCGGCTGCCGTACGGCGATCTGCGCCGCTACACCACCACGATCGCGATGGGCGACGTCGAGGCCGTGCGGCAGGCCTTGGGGGCATCGACG
>DATIFD010000479.1:0-3363 GCA_035455385.1 Burkholderiaceae bacterium | reverse complement strand
CGGGGCGGCGCATCTCGGGCAGCGCCACCTGCGTGATGGTGGCGGCGGTGGCCACCGACGAGCCGCAGATGGCGCCGAACGCCGCGCACGCCAGCACCGCCGCCATCGCCAGCCCGCCGCGAAAACGCGCCATCGTGCCGGCCGCCACCTCGAACAACGCCCGGCTGATGCCGCCCTGGGTGGCGAAGTTGCCCATCAGGATGAACAGCGGGATCACCGACAGGTCGTAGCTCGCAAAGCGGGCGAAGGCCTCGGTGTTGAGGAAGCTGGCCAGCGGCGCCCATCCGGCCTTGAACACGTAGCCGACCAGACCGGCCGTGAACATCGCCACCGCGATCGGCGCGCGCAGCGCCATCAGGGCCACCATGATCGCGAAGATCAGGAGCGTGAGCTGCAGCGGCGTCATGGGAGCCCCCGGGCGCTTCGCGCCGTCCCCGCGAGGGGGGACTCGGGCTTGGGGCGGCCCGGCGCCCTCATGCAGCACCCGCATCGTCGAAACCGCGCAGCCCCTGCACCAGCGCGATCAGCGCCGTCAGCGAAAACGCCGGCACGATGCAGGAGTAGACGATCCACTCGGGAAATCCCAGCATCATCGAGCCCGATTGCGACTGCCAGGCATTGAGCCCGCCGATCGCCGCCCGCCACGACATCAGCGCCATCACCAGCGCCATCAGCAGTGCACCGATGCGGTCCAGGCGCGATCGCGTCCGCTGCGACGCTCGCGCGGTGAAGAAGTCGACGATGATGTTGCCGCGCCGCAGCTGGCACCACGGCAGGAACAGCGCGATGGCCGCGCCCGCGGTCGCCCCGGTGAGTTCGAAGTCGCCGACGATGGTCCATCCGGTGGTGTTGCGGCCGATCACGCTGACGCAGGTCATCAGCGTGATCAGCGTCAGCAGCGCGCCGGCGGCAATGGCGCAGGCTTTTGCCAGCAGTTCGAGTGTCTTCAAACGCCCCTCCAGTCTTGCGCCACCGTCAGTACTGCTTGTCCGGCAATTGGACCACCAAGCCGTCCAGGCTCGCGTCGAGCGTGATCTGGCAACTCAACCGGCTGGTCGCCCGCTGCGGCGACGCGGTCATCTCGAGCATGTAGGCCTCGTCGTCGGACGGCGGGCCCACGCGATCGGCCCAGGCCGGGTCGACGATGACGTGACAGGTGGCGCAGCTGAGGCAGCCGCCGCAGTCGGCGGCGATGCCCTCCTCGCCGGCGTCGACGGCCGCGCGCATCAGGCTCTGCCCGACGCGCGCGCCGACCGTGCGCCGCCTGCCGTCGGCGGCCACCAGGTGCACCGTGATCGTCGCTGGCATGTCGGGCCGGCTCAGAAGCGGCTGAAGTACTCGCGCCGCTGCCACTCGTCCTTGTCGGCGGCCTGTTCGAAGCGGGCCTGCTCGGCGCGCTTGACGCGCACGAAGCAGTCGATCAACGGTGCGCCGATGCCGTCGGCCAGCACGCGATCGTGCGCCAGCGCATCGAGCGCTTCGGGCAGCGAGGTCGGCAGCGGCGTCGCGGCAGCGGCATACGGCGCATCGGTGGCCGCCGGTGCGACGAGGCCGCGGCGGATGCCGTCGAGGCCCGCGTGGATCTGCGCAGCGATGTAGAGATACGGATTGGCGCTCGGTTCGCCGATGCGGTTCTCGACGCGCGTGTCCGGGTCGCCGCAGCGGCCGAGCACGCGCAGCATGGCGCCGCGGTTGTCGTGCCCCCACAGCACCGACTGCGGCGCCAGCGCGTTCGGACGGAAGCGGCCGAGCCCGTTGATCGTCGGCGTGCACAGCGCCGTCATGCCACGACCATGCGCGAGCAGGCCCGCGAGGTAGCGTTCGCCCACGCTCGACAGGGTGAACGCGGCGTCGCCCGCGCGAGCATCGGCTGCCGGTGCGTCGCGGCACATCGCGTTGACTCCGCTGTCGCGGTGCACCAGCGACTGGTGCAGGTGCCACCCGCTGGCCATCACGTTGGCGAACGGCGGGCGGCAGACGAAGCTCGCGTGGTAGCCGTGGCGACGCAGCGCCTGACGCACGCCGTTGCGGAACAGCACCATCTGATCGGCGGCCGTCAGTGCATCGGTGGCGTCGAACACCGCTTCGACCTGACTCGGGCCGAGCTCGATCTCCAGCGACCGCAGCGGCAGGTGCAGCCCCTGGGCGGTGCGCTGCACGATCTGCAGGGGCTCGTCGGCCAGGTCGGCCCAGCCTTCAGCCAGCAGGTTGTAGCCCGGATGGATCATGGACACGAGCGGCGGCTCGCCGGGCCAGGCGGCCAGTTGCGGATCGAGCCGTGCGTCGTCGATGCGGTAGATGTGGAACTCGACCTCGAGTCCGCAGCGCAGGTCGTAACCGGCGTCGGCCAGCGTGCCGAGCGCGCGCTGCAGCGCACGCCGCGTGTCGAGTTCCACCGGTTCGGCCCGATCGAACCACGGCTGCGCCTGCATCCAGCCGGTGCCGCTCGCCCATGGCAGCATGCGAAAGCTCGCGGGGTCGGGCAGCAGCAGCAGGTTGTTGGCCTGGCCGAAGCCGGGCAGTTCGTCGGCCAGCCCCGGCTCGAACACCTTGAAGGCGGTGCGGTCCGAGGTGTCCTTCAGCATCACGGTGCTGACCATGCCGACGCCCTCGTGCAGCGCGGCGGCGACCGCGGAAGCCATCAGCGTCTTGCCGCGCAGCACGCCGTGCAGATCGCACCAGCCGATGCGCACGCGCTCGATGCCGTGCTCGGCGATCGTCTGCAGCACACGCTCGCACGCCGCGGCGCGCGGCATGTCGTGGATGCCGCAGCGCTGAGCGAACGCCGTCATGGACGCGCCACGCTCGGCACCGGTCCGGCCGGCGTGGACGCGGTGCGGGGCAGCCAAGCCGCGCCGGCGCGCTTGGCGGTGGCAGCTTCGCGCCAGAACGCCTCCCAGGCTTGCGCCGGCGCGATGCAGTCGATCGTATCGGGGCCGGTCAGCGCCGCGGCTTCGTCAGGGCGCAGCGCCATCGGCGGGCGCTCGCCGCGCTGCACCTGTTCGATCGCCTTCAGCAGCATGCGGCGGTTGGCCATGATCACCTTGTCGCTGGTGCCCAGGTGCTCGCGCGTGCGGTCCTGGATCGCGCCCATGCTCTCCACCGCCCACTGGTCGTGGCGGTTGATGTCCTCCTCGCCCATGCCGAGGTACGTGCGGGTGCGCTGCTCTGCGGGGTCGAAGCCCCACTCGTCGTGGGCACCATGGCGTGGCAGGTAGTCGGGCAGCGAGATGCCGGCCAGACGCTGCGCGCGCATGGTCTGCTTGTCGAGCGGCGCGTCGAAGCTGGTGAAGAACGAATACCAGTAGGTGTGCGTGTCGTCGACCGGTACGTGCATCTGCGTGATCGTCACCGTCTCCGACA
>DATIFD010000478.1:0-8006 GCA_035455385.1 Burkholderiaceae bacterium | reverse complement strand
CGGACTGCCCCTTGCGCTGCTGTGCTTCTCGCCGCGCCACAAGTCGCCCCCGCCGGGCACCGCCCGCCGCGCTGAGACGCTCGTGGTGTTTGTCGATGCATGCCACGGTAGTGCCGGCAAAGCCGGGGGTGGGTGTGCGTCGGCAGCGACATTGCGCGGCGCTGAGGAGCGCAGGGCTTGTGGCCGCGCGCGCGCAGCGTGCGCTTCAACATCTGACTCGCGGAGATTGTCCGAGCGCAGCGAACGAAGTGAGCGAAGCGAGTTTCGCCGCGGGCCACGAGACCGAGCACCGCAAGGGATCCGGAGCGCAGCGGAGGACGCCGTGCACGAGCGCCGGCGCATGCCCGCCCACGGCTTTGCTTGCTCGGCCCTTCAGCGGATCCGCGCATGAACGACCAGTCTGCACCACTGCTCTCCGCGCGCGACCTCACCGTGCGCTTCGGCGGTGTTCTCGCCGTCAACAAGGTGAGCTTCGACGTGCGGCGCGGCGAGGTGTTCACGATGATCGGGCCCAACGGCGCGGGCAAGACCACCGTTTTCAACCTGATCAGCCGCATCTACGACCCGAGCGCCGGCGAGATCTGGTTCGAAGGGCAGCGCATCAGCGGCCTGCCGCCGCACCGCATCGCCGAACTGGGCATTGCGCGCACGTTCCAGAACATCGAGCTGTTCGAGAACGCTTCCGTGCTGCAGAACCTGCTGATCGGGCACCACGTGCACCAGAGCAGCGGCTTCGTCTCCAACCTGTTCTTCACGCCGCGGGCGCGCCGCGCCGAGCGCGAGGCGCGCTTGCAGGCCGAACGGGTGATCGAGCTGCTCGACCTTCAGCACCATCGCGATTCGCTGGTGCACGGGCTGCCGTACGGCGTGCGCAAGGTGGTCGAGGTGGCGCGTGCGCTGTGCATGGGCCCGAAGCTGCTGCTGCTGGACGAGCCGTCGTCGGGGCTCAACGTCGAAGAGACCGAGGACATGGCCTGGTGGATCCGCGACATCCGCAACGAGCTGAAGATCACCGTGCTGATGGTGGAGCACGACATGAGCCTGGTGTCGCGCGTGTCCGATCGCGTGCTGGCGATCAACCAGGGCGAGGTGCTGGCGCTCGGCGCGCCGGCCGAGGTGCAGGCGCACCCCGGCGTGATCGAGGCCTATCTCGGATCGGCCGACGACATGTCGGGCCTGCGCAGGAAGGCGGCCTGACCATGGCGGACGCGACCGACCTGCTGGTGCTGGCCAACATCGAGAGCGCGTACGGCCCGATCCGCGCGGTGCGCGGCGTCAGCCTCACCGTGCGGCGCGGCGAGATCGTCACGGTGCTCGGCAGCAACGGCGCGGGCAAGTCGACCATCCTGAAGACCGTTTCCGGCGTGCTGGCGCCCACGCGCGGCAGCGTGCACTTCAAGGGCGACGACATCACCGCGCGCGATCCGGCCGACATCGTGCGCCGCGGCCTCGTGCACGTGCCCGAGGGTCGCGAGGTGTTCCCGCTGCTGTCGGTGCACGACAATCTGATGATGGGCGGCTACACGCGCCACGACCGCGATGCGCTGCACCGCGACCTCGACATCGTCTACGGCTACTTCCCCATCCTCAAGGAGCGCGACCGCCAGAACGCCGGGCTGCTGTCCGGCGGCCAGCAGCAGATGCTGGCGATCAGCCGCGCGCTGATGGGCGCACCCGAACTGGTGCTGCTCGACGAGCCGAGCCTTGGCCTGTCGCCGAAGCTGACGCGCGAGATCTTCGAGATCGTGGTGCGCATCAACCGCGAACGCGGCACGACCATCCTGCTGGTCGAGCAGAACGCCAACATGGCGCTCAGCGTCGGCGACCGCGGCTACGTGCTCGAGAACGGGCGCATCGTGATGGAGGACACCTGCGAGCGGCTTCGCGAGAAGGAAGACATTCGCGAGTTCTACCTCGGCATGAAGGAAGCCGGCGTGCGCGGCGAGCGGCGCTGGAAGAAAAAGAAAATGTGGCGCTGAAGGCCAGGCTGCATGGGCGACGACACGGCCGCAGCTTTCGAGCGAGCCAAGGCGCACTTCCTCGACGGCGTCGGGCGTGCCGAGGCCGGTGATGCGGCGGCGGCCGAAGCGTGTTTCGAGGCTTCGCTGGCGCTGCTGCCCGATCGGGCTTCCACGCTGACCAACCTCGCCACCGTGCAGCTGCAACTCGGCAAGCCCGGGCCGGCGCTGCAGGCGCTCGACCGCGCGATCGCGCTCGATGCGTCGCAGCCCGACGCCTGGTGCCAGCGCGGCCTCGCGCTGGCGCGGCTGGGCCGCCTGGCCGACTCGGTGGCCAGCCTGGAGCAGGCGCTCGCGCTGGATCCGCGCTACCTGCCGGCGCTGTTCCATCTGGGCTGCATGCTCAACGAGTCGCGTCAGCATGCGCGCGCGCTCGACGCCTTCGAGCGTCTGCTGGCGCTAGACGCCGGCCGCGGTGCAGCTTGGTTTCGCCACGGGCAGACGCTGCAGGCGCTCGGCCGCCCCGTGCAGGCGCTGGCGTCGTACGACCGCGCGCTCGAGCTGGATGCGGCGCAACCGCAGGCGTGGCTCAACCGCGGCGGCATCCTTCGCGAGGCGGGCCGCGGCACGGAGGCGGCTGCGTCGTATCGGCAGGCACTGGCGCATGGCGGCGATGCCGAGATGGTGCGCTTCTGCCTGGCCGCGGTCGAGCCCGGTGGCCCGGCGCCGCTCGCGCCGCCGTTGGCGCACGTGCAGGGGCTGTTCGACGACTATGCCGAGCAGTTCGAGGCCCACCTGGTGAAAGCGTTGCGCTACCGCGGCCACGAGGTGCTGGTCGACGAGCTGCGCCAGGCCGCACCGGGCTGCCGCTTCGCTCACGCGCTCGACCTCGGCTGCGGCACCGGCCTGTGCGGCGCGCAGCTGCAGCCGCTGGCCGAGCGGATCGACGGCGTCGACGTGGCGGCGCAGATGCTGGCGCGCGCGCGCGACAAGAACGTCTACCACCGCCTCGAGCAGGCCGACGCGGCGTCATACCTGGCAGCGACCGAGCAGCGCTACGACCTGGTGGTGGCGGCCGACGTGCTGACCTACCTCGGGGCGCTCGATGGCGTGTTCGCCGGTGTGGCGCGCGTGCTGCAGCCCGGCGGTGTGTTCGCCTTCTCCACCGAGGCGGCCGACGGCGATGCCGAGATCGTGCTGCGCAGCACCCTGCGCTACGCGCATTCGCGCGCCTACCTCGAGCGGCTGGCGCGCGAGCACGGCTTTGCGGTGCTGAGCCTGCAGCGCAGGCCGCTTCGCGAAGACCGCGGTGCAATGCTGCGCGCCTGGTACGGGGTCTTGTCGCGCTGAGCCGGCGTCGCGCGGCGTGCGTGCCTACACTGGCCGCATGGCTCAAACGCGCACGCTGCTCGACGGCTCGGTGACAGTGCGCGCATACCGCTGCGACGCCGGGCCGCATTCGCGTGTCTTCTGGGAGCACGCCGACGGCTGGTCGGTGTCGTACGTGCAGCGCGGCAGCTTCAGCTGCCGCTGCCACGGCCGGCTGCACGACCTGGTGCCCGGCTCGGCGCTGGTGCTCAAGCCGGGCGACGACTACCAGTGCACGCACGAGCACCGCGAGGGCGGCGACGATTGCCTGGCGGTGTTCCTGACGCCGGAACTGGTGCACGAGCTCGCGCCGCGCCGCGGCGCCTGGGCCTCCGGCGGCACCCCGCCGCTGGCCGAGATGATGGTGCGTGGCGAGTGGATGCGCGCGGCGGCTGCGGGCGACAGCGACGTCGGTCTCGACGAGGCCGCGCTGGCATTCGTGGCGCGCTTTGCCGCAGTGACGGGCGATGACGCGCCGGTCCGCAAGCCCACGGCCGCGGATCGACGGCGCGCGGTGGAGTCGGCGCTGTGGATCGACGCGCACGCCGATCAGGAACTCGACCTGCAGCGCCTGGCCGCGCAATGCGGACTCAGCACGTACCACTACCTGCGAGTGTTCGCTCACGCGCTCGGCGTCACGCCGCACCAGTACCTGGTGCGCAGCCGCCTGCGCAGTGCGGCGCGCATGCTGGCCGAGGGCGATCGCTCGGTCACCGAGGTCGCGCTCGGCGCGGGCTTCGCCGATCTGTCCAACTTCGTGCGCAGCTTTCGCCGCGCGGCCGGCGTGTCGCCGCGCGAGTTCCGTCGTGCCGCGCGCGGCGACCGCAAGATTCTCCAAGAACGAATTGCCGCCGCCGCCTAGCATGACCGCTTCAGCGACAGGAGAGGCTCATGTTCGATCACGTGGGATTGAAGGTGTCGGACCTGGCGCGCAGCGTGCGCTTCTACAAGGCCACGCTCGGCGCGCTGGGGCACGAGCTCGGCAGCGAGGGTGACGGCTACGCAGGGCTCGGCCCGAAGGGCGCACCGGCACTGTGGTTGTACGCCAGCGCCAAGGCGATCGGCCCGGGCACGCACCTGGCCTTCGTGGCGCGCAATCGCGACGACGTGGCGCGATTCCATGCGCAGGGGCTTGCCCATGGCGGTCGCGACAACGGCGGCCCGGGGCTGCGCAAGGATTACAGCGACAACTACTACGCCGCGTTCCTGCTCGACCCCGATGGCCACAATGTGGAAGCGGTGTGCTTCAACTGAACGGCGGCTGATGCACGCTGTCGGATCCTGATTCGCACCGAAACAGTTCTTTGCACGGTGCCGGTTGCCGTTTGCGGGCGGCGGCGTATGGTGTGCGCATGAACACCCTGCTGACCATGCCACAGGACGACGCACGAGTCGCCAGCGCTGCTGCCGCCGACGTCGACGTGCCCGTGCTGGTGGCTGCTGTGTACCGCGAGGCGCCGCCTTCGCTGCGCCAACGCCTGCTCAACCACCTGCTGGGTCCGGTCGGGCCGCTCGCCCTGGTGGCGGTGGCCGCCGGCGCCTTCGGCCGGCTGCTGCCACAGGGACGCTGGAGCATCCCGCAGGTGCAACTCGACGATGTGTGGACCATCCGGCCCGATCAGGTGCTCGACCTGGCGCAATACGTCGACCAGAAGGCGCCGGAGTTCCTGCTGCGCCTGCCCGACATCCTGGCCGCCAACCCGGTGGTGCTCGGCACGCTGAGCGGTGCGTTGCTGCTGATGGCGCTGCGCGCGCGACGTCAGCGGGCGGCAGCGGGTAAGTCAGCCGACGCGCGCTGACACGGCTGCCGCCGGCGCCGCCGGAGGACCCCGTCGCGCTCCCGGCCTCCGGCCGGCGTGCGCGTCTTACTGCCCGATCGAGTGCAGCACGGCGTTGTTGATCGCGTAGATGCGGCCGTCGGGGCCGATCAGTGTCGGTGTGTACGACTGCGCGAGGCCGCTGTTCAGCGTGATCCGTTCGCTGAACGCATTGCTCGGCAGGTGCCAGCGATACAGCGCACCGTCCTCGCTGTTGACCAGCACCGAGTTCGTGAACGGGTCGACCGCCGCGGTGTTGACGCACCACTCCTTCACGCTGCCGCTCGGGCCGTCGGGGTCGGCCGTCGGCCCGAGGATCGTGATCACCTCTTTCATCACCGTGACGGCAGGCTTGACCGGGTCGGGCTGCGTGCCGTTGGGATCGAGGATCGCGATCCGGTTCTTGCCATCGCCGCTGCCGGCGCCGGCGTAGTTGTTGTACTTGCTCAGCAGCAGGTAGGTCGACGATCCGGTGTACTGCGCGCCGAGCATCGCTGCCGGCACGACCGACGGCGTGTTGTCCCAGCCGAACGAGCCCGGTGTCTTGGTCTGCGCGAGCGTGGCGTCGAAGTGCAGCAGCCAGCCGCGATCGTTGTGGTTGGGCGCGTCGGACTCGAGCACGCCGATGTACACGTCGCCGTCGGGCCCGACCAGCGGCGACGACGTGGCGTCGTCGCTCAGCCACGCCAGGTTGCCGGTGGCCGGGTCGACGAGCGCCACCTGGTGCTTCAGCTGCAGCGTCGTCGCGTCGAGGCCCACCAGGCGCCCGAACGGCCGGCCGTTGACCGGCGCCGCGCTGTTGAAGACCGCGTACAGCGTGGTGCCGTCAGTCGACAGCGCCGGCGCGCTGTTGGTCTGCGGCTTGTCGAGCGTGGCGTCGCCGGTGACGGCCGCCGCGGTGACGAAGATGGGCGGCGTGCCGTCGGCCGCGATGCGCGCGATGCCGCCGCCCAACGGGCCGCCCGGCGCTGCCGCCAGCACCTGGAAGCCGAAGAACAGATTGCCGGCGGCGTCGTAGGTCAGCGGCGTGTTGATGAACACCGCCGCATTGAAGGCGGCTGGTGCTGCCGCATACGCGAGATCGCCGTAGAACGCGACGTTGTTCACCGCGCCGGTGGTGTCGTCGGGGTTGTCGCGGACCTGCACGCGGCCGCCGATCAGCGGCATCGCCATCTTCAGCGAGTCGGGTGACAGCGCCGGATTGATGCCGGCAATCCAGCGCGCCGGCGGCACGATGTAGTCGCTGGTCAGCTGCCACAGCAGGTCGCCGGTGGCGCCGACCCGGCCCTGCACGCGGAACGTCTGGTTGACCCCGATCTTCACCGGCACCAGCACGGTGTTGGACCGCGTGATCAGCGGCGAGCCGTAGTGCGTGAGCAGCGCGCCGCCGCTGTACACGGGGTTCATGTCGACCGGCGTGTACCAGTAGAAGCCGCGCATCTGCTGCGTGCCGATGCGACCGAGTGCGCTGTGCTGTGCGTCGCCGGCGAAGCCCAGCCACGGCGGGCCGTCGACCGGCACCACCGGCGGACGCGGCAGCAGGGGCAGTCCGGGGTTGGGCGGCGAGGGATCACCGCCACACCCGGCCAGGATGCCGCCCGCGCCGGCCAGCAGCAGGCTGCGGCGCGACAGCCGCGCCGTTGCAGCGATGTGAAGGTTGTCCCGCGGATGCACTGGACGATCTTGCCAGACGGCGGACCAACGGTCGGCAGCCTGGGGCGCGACGAAGGCCGGCCACGGTGCACCTACACTCGCGCAATGACGGCCCCCACGTCGCTGCGCTCCTGCCTTGCGGCTTGTATGCCGCAAGGCGTTCGTCAGCCACTCGCGAGCGCGCAGGCGCTCGCTCGGTGCGGACTCACCCCCCCAAGGGGGTGCTCAGCCGCCTTGGGGCGGCCCGGCCTCGGCTGATGGACCGCTTCCTCAGCATCGAGGCCTTCGTTCGCGTCGCGCAGGCGCAAAGCTTTGCCGAGGCTGCGCGGCAGCTGCGGCTGTCGAAGTCGGTGGTGACGGCGCGCGTGCAGCAGCTCGAAGACCTGCTCGGCGGGCCGCTGTTCCACCGCACGACGCGGGCGGTGCGTTTGTCGGAGATGGGGCAGGCGTTCTTTCGCGACTGCACCGAGCTGGTCGTGCGCACCAACGAGATCGTCGATCAGATGCGCGAGGTGCGCGGCTCGCCGGCCGGGCTGCTGCGCGTGCACGCGCTGACCGGCTTCGTGCTCGGCCACATGGCCCATCTGCTGCGCGACTTCCAGGAGCGCTACGCCGAGGTCGTGCTCGATCTGTTCGTCAGCGACGCGGTGATCGATCCGGTGAAGGAAGGCTTCGACGTTGCGCTGCAGATCTTCCCCGCCGCCTCCGACGAGCTGGTGTCGCGGCGCCTGTTTCCGGTGCGGCGCGTGTTCTGCGCGTCACCGGAGTACCTGCGCCGCTGGGGCACGCCGCAGCACCCGCGCGACCTCTATGGCCATCGGCTGGGCCTGTACTCCGGGTATCCGACACGTGACCGCTGGGTGTTTCACCGCCAGATCGACGGTCAAGACGACCCGATCACGCTCGACCTGAAGGCCACGCTGATGAGCAACTCGGTGCACCTGCTGCGCGACTACGGCTGCGAGCACGCGGGACTGGTGTGCCTGCCGACGCTGGTGGCGTCCGACGCCATCGTGCAGGGGCAACTGCGCGTGGTGCTCGGCGAGTACCAGCTGTCGTCGTTCTGGCTGTCGGCGGTGTACCCGCGCACGCAGCGCGGCGCCTTCAAGCCCAAGCTGTTCATCGAGAGCCTGGCCAACGCCTTTGCCGGCGGCCAGGCGCCGTGGGACCGCGAGTTGATCGCGCGCGGGCTGATTCCCGAGCGACTGAT
>DATIFD010000477.1:0-6575 GCA_035455385.1 Burkholderiaceae bacterium | reverse complement strand
GGCCGGATGTGGAAGCTGGGCAACCAGTTGAGCTAACCGGTACTAATTGCTCGTGCGGCTTGACCCTATAATTTTGACGAAATCGTCAATGGTTATGTCAAGGTGACGCAATCAAGCTGATTTGATTCTTTGAATTGGCTGTCCTGTAAATACAGGATAGCGACAAGTCAAGCCTGATGACCATAGCGAGGTGGTCCCACTCCTTCCCATCCCGAACAGGACAGTGAAACGCCTCTGCGCCGATGATAGTGCGGATTCCCGTGTGAAAGTAGGACATTGTCAGGCTAATATAAGGAAGCCCGGTCAACTATTTGTTGACCGGGCTTTTCATTTCTCTGCAAAGAGGGCGTCTATAGTCTTTGCTTCGTTGAGCTCTATCGCTTGCAGGAACTCGCGCGCTCCCCGCATTGAAGTGAATGCTGACAAGCCTGTCTCAAGAAAAGACTGCAGTCGCCCCAAGCCGGCGGCCTGAGCTGGGCGCCGCATCAGGCGCAACGTCGTGGCGAGCACCCTGCTATGGGTGTGCCGCTCGAGTTCGCCGCCCACCGCGAGAAGCAGCGCCAACTGACGATCTCGATCAACGCGCCTGCCCACCCGTCGCCAGGCTGCACGGTACGATCGCTCGTCGAGATCGCTCGACCCGATCGCCGCACCCATCTGCTGATCCAGTTCCTCGGTGAGCGCATGCAATTGAATCAAGTCCGCCACCATGCGCATCACGTCCTCTGGAAGCAGCCGTGCCATCCAGGGGATGACACGCGCAAACTCCGCGTCGCGTGCGGCAAAGTCCTCCGGGCCGTACAGCTCCTCGAGAAAGAACCTGGCTGCCCCTGCGTATCGCGGGTCGGCGAGCAACGCAGCATAGTCGCGGGCAAAGCGGGCGTGCTGGAACCGCTTGACGGCCCCGACGCGGGCAAGCAGATCCGGATCGGCCTCGCGCGCAAGGCGAAACTCCCGCACGCGACCGAGCCGCTCGATGATGGTTGCCGTCCATTGCGACACTTCGCCAGCGTACAACGCTGCGATTGAGTCGAAGCGTGCGAACGCAAAGATGCTGGCACGACTGCAGCAAGCCTTGGTGGTCAGCCTGACGGCAATCGGACTGGCTGCGGGATGGTGGGCTTCCCGCCAAGGCTCGCCCGCTTGGCTTGCAGCGACCGTGACCTTGGCCGTGCTGAACGTGCACGCGGTTGCCCTCGCCTGTGAGTTCGCCTGGCTGCGTCGCGTCGAGCCGGGGCCCGGTGTGCCCAAGCCCAGCGCGTCCACGCTCTTGAAAGCCTGGTGGGGAGAAGTCGTCACGGGATTGCAGGTGTTCGGGTGGCGCCAGCCATTCCGTTCTCGCGCCCTGCCCGATCAGCCGGCAGGCGACTCCGGTCGCCGCGGCGTGGTGCTTGTTCACGGCTTCGTCTGCAATCGCGGTCTGTGGAATCCGTGGCTGCTGCGGCTGCGCAACGCAGGTGCGCCCCATCTTGCAGTCAACCTCGAACCCGTATTCGGATCGATAGACCGCTACACGAGCACGATTGACCAAGCGGTGCAGCGTCTTCAGCAGGCGACCTCGATGGCGCCAGTGGTCGTGGCGCACAGCATGGGTGGCCTGGCGGTGCGGGCGTGGCTGCGGCAGCCAGGCGCGCACCAGCGCGTGCACTCCGTCGTGACGATCGGCACACCCCATGCCGGCACCTGGTTGGCCCGCTTCGCGATCTCGCCGAACAGCCGGCAAATGCGCGAGGGCAACGACTGGCTGCGCAACCTCGAGGTCACCGAGTCGCGTGCGACCCGCGCCCTCTTCACATGCTATTTCGGGCACTGCGACAACATCGTGTTCCCTGCATCCAACGCGATGCTCGACGGAGCCACCAACGTGCACGTGCCCGGTGTCGCACACGTGCACCTCGCGTTTCACCGACCCATCCTAGAAGATGTGCTCGGTCGCACGCAAACCTGAGGGCCTGCCGCTCAGCCCGAATTCGCACCGTCGAGGTTACGTAGCAGCCTGAGCGTTGACTCTCGCCGAAGATTCAGCAATTGCGAGATGTCGCGCACGTCGTCGGGAATGGCGGCGTTGTCCCAGCCTTCCCTGGTGCTGGTGTGCCGGGCCAGGCGAATGGCAAGCACCACGTTGCGCACCTGGGGGCCCTTGTCGTGGTGGTCGTCGCTGATGCGCACCAACAGATCCGGCAAACGCCAGTTGCGCATGAGGGCTTGTTGAACGTCGACCAACTCGACACCCAACACCTGCCGCTGCACGGCCGCGGAGCGCAGCGCTGGATCTGACCGCTGCCGCTGATCGATGTCGAGCGCCAGGGCCGGAGCATGGCACCACAGCAGCATCTCCGCGAAGTCGTGCAGGAGTGCGGCCTCGTGAATCACGTCTGCATCCAAGTCCATCCGATGAACAGCGAAGCCGAGCGCGAAGCGCGCTGCTCTGCGGGCCCGCGCAAGAAGTCGCATCAGGCCATCCAGGGCCCGAGGATGGGCGGCCAACGTATCCTGTACCGTCGGCTGAGGACCAAAGGTTTGAAAGAACGGTCCGATCCCCATCATGACCAGAGCCGCGGTGGCGGTCTCCGTGTCGGTGATGCGACGCGCCGAACGCAAGCCCGCGACGCGCGCCAGCAGCTTCAGGCACATAAATGGGTCGGCGCTGACCACGGGCGCCAGCAGGTGCGCATCGACTTCGTCCTCGCGAACGCGCAGCTCTTCGATCTGCTCGGCGGTTTCACGCAAGACCGGAATCTCGGCATCGCGCCACAGCGCCAGCCAGCCGGCCAGATCATGTGCCGTTCGCATGGGTACCGTGGCTATGCTCATGGAAGCCCTTCGTGTCTGCCATATCGGCCCGCTCCAACCCGACTTGAGCCCTGCAAAACCGTGGGCCTGTAGCATGCGAACCATGATCGCCTCGTCGACGACGGTGGGCCTCGGGGCCGGCAGGGAGCCATGGCCGAGGCTGGGGTTAGGCACCTGGCGGTTCGGTGAAAGTGCACGCGCGGCTGAGCGCGAGGGCGCACTGATTCGCCACGCGTTGGACATCGGGTACCGGTTGTTCGACACCGCCGAGATGTACGGTGAGGGCGGGGCGGAAAGCGTGCTCGGACAAGCCCTTGCGCAGGAACTGCGCGGCCGCACCCTGCGACGCGAGCAGCTCTTCGTCGTCAGCAAGGCCTATCCACACCATGGCGACGCTGCAGGCCTGCGCCGCGCCTGTGATGCCAGCCGGCGGCGCCTGCAGCTCGAAACGATCGACCTCTACCTGCTCCACTGGAGGGGAGGCATTCCGCTGACGGATACCGTCTGCGGGCTCGAGCAACTACAAGAACGAGGATGGATCCGCCACTGGGGCGTGAGCAACTTCGACGTGGCCGATCTCGACGAACTGCGGGCAGTGCAGGGCGGGTCGGCCTGCGTCGCGAACCAGGTTTACTACTCGTTGAGCGAACGCGGCGTCGAGTTCGAACTGCTGCCGCTCATGCACCACTGGCCTATGGCGCTGATGGCCTACTGTCCGATCGACGGCGGCCGCATCACGCGCCATGCGCGACTATGCAAGCTGGCGAGCTCATTGAGTCTGTCGGCGGTTCAGCTCGCTCTGGCGTGGCTGCTGAGCCAGCGTGGCGTGCTGGCCATCCCCAAGGCCGGTAGTGAAGCACACCTCGCTGAGAACTGGCGCAGCCGCGACGTGGTTCTTTCCGGCGATGTCCTGTCGGCGCTGGACGCGATGTTTCCGAAGCCTGCCCGCAAGCAGGCACTGGCGATGCGCTAGAAGCATTCCGCGTCGGCGACGCCCCAGTGCGTCAATCCTCCTCCTTCACCTTGAACTGACCCATCAGTTGCTGCTGCACCGGCACGGGCACGGGTTCGTAGTGCGACAGGGCTATCGTGTAGCGTCCTTGCCCCGCCGTCATCGCATTCAGCCGCGACTGATACCCGCTCAACTCCGACAAAGGGGCTGTTGCCTGGATAATCATTGCGCCCATCGCGCCGTTCGCGCTACCGCTGACCTGACCGCGCTTGGACGAGAGGTCGCCCGTGATGTCGCCCATAGACTCGCCCGGCGCGGTGATCTCGACATTGACGATCGGCTCGAGCACGATCGGCCGCGCCTCGCGCATCGCGGCCAGGAATGCCTTTCGCCCAGCGGTGACAAAGGCGATCTCCTTGCTGTCGACCGAGTGGTGCTTGCCGTCGTAGACGGTGACCTTGACGTCCACCACCGGATAGCCGGCGATCGCGCCGCTCGCGAGCACTTCGCGAATGCCTTTCTCCACCGCAGGAATGAACTGTCCCGGGATCGTGCCGCCCTTGACTGCGTCGACGAATTCGAAGCCACCGCCGCGCGGCAGCGGCTCGACGCGAAGGAACACCTCGCCGAACTGACCGGCGCCGCCCGTCTGTTTCTTGTGCCGATGGTGACCTTCGGCCTTGGCGGTGATGGTCTCGCGGTACGCTATTCGCGGCGGCCGTGTCTGCACCTCGAACTTGTAGACCTCGCGCAGGCGCTCCAACAGCATGCGCAAGTGCAGTTCGCCGAGGCCATAGACCACCGTCTCGTTCGTGTTGACGACGTGTTCGACCTTCAGACAGGGATCCTCCGCCACCAGCTTGTTCAGGATCTCCCACATCCGCTGCTCGTCACCGTGCCGCTTGGGCTCGATCGCCAGTCCGTGCACCGGCACCGGGAACTGCAGCGGCTTCAGGTGGATGTGGTCATCCTCGGCGGCGTCGTGCAGCACCGCGTCGAAGTGCAGGTCGTCGATTTTCGCCACGGCGCAGATGTCGCCGGGCAGCGCGCGCGGCACCTCGACGTGCTCTTTGCCCTGCAGCATGAACAGGTGTCCGACCTTGAAGGGCTTGCGCGCGTCGCCCACATAGAGCGGGCTGTCCTTGGTGACCGTGCCCTGCCAGATCCGGAACACGCCCATCTTGCCGACGAACGGATCGACGCTCACCTTGAAGACATGCGCCAGCACGTGCGCCTTCTCGTCGGCTTGAGCGTGCATCGGTACGGCCGCATCGCCTTCGCCGTTGAGGAAGTCGGGCGGGTTCGATTCCGTAGGGTTCGGGAGCAGCTTGACGATGATGTCGAGCAATTCGGCCACGCCGGCGCCGGTGCGCGACGACGTGAAGCACACCGGGATCAGATGGCCTTCGCGCAGCGCCTGCTCCAACGGCGCATGCAACTCCGACGCGTCGACGTCACCGTCGTTGAGGTAGCGCTCGACGAACGCAGCATCGACCTCCACCACCTGCTCCACCAGTGCGCGGTGCGCCGCGTCGACTGCACCGAAATCGCTGTGACCCTCGCGGTTGTAGAAGCAGTCGACCACCCGCGTGCCGCCGGCGTCGGGCAGGTTCAGCGGCAGGCACTCCTTGCCGAAGGTGGCCTGGATGTCCTCGAGCAGGCCGGGCAGATCGATGTCCTGCGTATCGATCTTGTTGACGACGATCATGCGATCGAGGTGCCGCGAAGCCGCGTACTCCATCATGCGATGCGCCATCGGCTCGATGCCCGTGGTCGCGTTGATTACGATCACAGCGGTCTCCACCGCCTCCAACGCCGGCAGCGACTGGCCGACGAAATCGGGCAGGCCGGGCGTGTCGATCAGGTGCACGCGGGCTCCGGCATGATCAAGGTGGAGGATGGATGCGTTGAGCGAGTGTTGGGCCCGCCGCTCCAGCGGATCATGATCGCTCACGGTCGTGCCGCGTTCGAGGCTGCCCAGGGCACCAATCATCCCGGCTCTGTGCAGAAGACTTTCAGCGAGACTGGTCTTCCCAGCCGCCGCCGGACCGACCAACGCCAGGGTACGGATGGCGGCGATGCTGGGAGAAGCTGGGCTTGGCATGGGGATACTCCTCGCACCCAGGCTGCCCCGGGCGGTGCACGTGGAAGGGGGACACCAGCGTATGCCTGGCGCGCCTCATCCGCAAGCGGGAAACTCGCCCGTACCTGGCCGCGGCGGCGCGCCGCACCGCCCTACTGGAAGGCCACTTCGGCGAAGCTGCGCAGCTTGCGGCTGTGCAGCTGATCCAGTCGCAAGCGTCGCAGCAGCTCGACCGCACGCATGCCGATGCGCAGGTGCTGATCGACGCGGTCGCGGTAGAACTGATTGGCCATGCCCGGCAGCTTGATCTCGCCGTGCAGTGGCTTGTCGCTGACGCACAGCAAGGTACCGTAGGGCACGCGAAAACGGAAGCCATTGGCCGCGATGGCGGCGCTCTCCATGTCCAGCGCAATGGCCCGGCTCTGGCTGAACCGTCGCTCGGGCCCCGGGTGAGGCAGGAGCTCCCAGTTGCGGTTGTCTGTCGATGCCACGGTCCCGGTGCGCAGCACGCGCTTGAGCTCGTAACCCTTCAGCTGCGTCACGTCGGCCACCGCCTGCTCGAGCGCCTGCTGGATCTCCGCCAGCGGCGGAATCGGCACCCACAGCGGCAACTCTTCGTCGAGCACATGGTCCTCGCGCACGTAGCCGTGCGCCAGCACGTAGTCGCCGAGCTGCTGGGTATTGCGCAGCCCTGCGCAGTGGCCGAGCATCAGCCATGCGTGCGGCCGCAGCACAGCTACGTGGTCG
>DATIFD010000476.1:0-7387 GCA_035455385.1 Burkholderiaceae bacterium | reverse complement strand
AAGCTGCTCGACGACCACATCGGCAAGCATCTGCGCGAGAGCGAGGCGTCGGGTGAATTGCGCAGCGAGCCGAGCTACGGCAAGCCGCTGCGGTTCAACGACGGCTACGACGACACTCCGGCCGAGCTGCGCACGCCGATGAAGATCCTGCACGATGCCGGCGTCGTTCCGCCCGAGGTGGAGCTGCTGCACCGCCTGGCGGCGCTGCGCCGCGCCGCGGGCGTGGCAGCCGACCCGCAGGCGGCGCGGCGGCTGCGCCAGCAGGCCAGCGACCTGCAGCAGCTGATCGCGCTGCGCCTGGAGCGCCTGAAGGGCGGGACGCTGTAGACGCTCAGCGCGCCGGCGCGGTCGGCACCGCAATGTGAAAGGCCGCCCTAGACCCAGGGCTGCGCCAGGCCCTCGTCGGCCAGCACGCGCTGCACCGCCGGGCGCGTGAGCATGCGCTGCAGGTACGGCCCGAGGTGCGGCGACTCGCGGGCCGGCTTCGCCGCAGGCCCTTTGAAGCCGCGCGTCCAGCGGCACATCACGAACGCATACGGGTCGAGCACGCTGTAGGCCGAGCCGAGCAGCCACGGCCGGCCGTGCGACGCCAGTTGCGCCTCCATCTGGGCCAGCAAGCCGCCGACGCGCGCCTGCGCATGCTCGCGCACCTGCGCGGCGCCGGCGTCGTTGCCGTCGTCGACCCAGCGCTCCGGATAGAAGTACGCGATCAGCGCCGTCTGCACGGAATTGCTCATCCAGACCAGCCACTTGTAGAGGTGCGCCCGCTCCGGCGTGCCCAGCGCCGGCGCCAATGCGGCCCGCGGATGCGTGTCGGCCATGTGCAGGCAGATCGCGGCGGTCTCGTACAGCACCAGCGGGCCGTCCTCGAGCACCGGAATCAGCCCGTTCGGGTTGAGCTTGAGGTACGCCGGCGATTTGTGCGCGCCCTGCGTGCGGTTGACGAGCCTCAGCTCGAACGGCGCCTTCAGCTCGTGCAGCAGGATGTGCGGGATCATGCTCGCGTTGCCGGGGTAGTAATGAAGCGCGAGCATGGGTTCCCTTCTGCGTGGTCGGGCCTGGTGAGCGGCCCGCCGCGAGCTTACCTTGCGAGAAGCTCAGGTCACGCAGCCGGCTTCCACCGAGGCCACGGCGCCGGCGGCCACCGGCGCCGGGATGCGGTAGCCGTAGCGCACCGCCGTCAGCTCGGCCAGGATGCCGATGGCGATCTCCGGCGGCGTGCGCGCGCCGTTCTTCAGCCCCACCGGGCCGTGCAGCCGCTCGAACTCGGCATCCTTCATGCCGAAGTGTTCGATCAGCCGCTGCTTGCGCTTGGCCTGGTTGGCCCGCGAGCCGATCGCGCCGACGTAGAACGCAGGGCTGCGCAGCGCTTCCATCAGCGCCAGGTCGTCGAGCTTGGGGTCGTGCGTCAGCGCGATGATCGCGGTATGGCCGTCGGGCTTGAGCTCGGCCAGCAGGTCGTCGGGCATCTGGCGCGACAGCGTCGCGCCCGCGATCGCGAAGCCGGCCGCGTATTCCTCGCGCGGGTCGCAGACGATCACCTCGTAGTCGAGCGCCTGCGCCATCTGCACCAGGTACTGCGTCATCTGGCCGGCGCCGATCAGCACCAGGCGCCAGCGCGGGCCGTGGTGGGTGGTGAGCGTGGTCTCGGTAAGCTGCAGTTCGTCGGTGTCGCCGGCCGGCTCCAGCAGCACCTCGCCGCTGGCGATGGTGAGCACGCGGCGCACGCGTTCGCCCCTGGCCAGTCGCTCGAGCAGTTCGCCGATGCGGGTGCGCGGCAGCACCGGCTCGAGCACCAGTTCGATCAGCCCGCCGCACGGCAGCCCGAAGCGGTGCGCGGCGTCGGCGTCGATGCCGTAGCGCACGACCTTGGGCACGCCCGACGCCAGCACGCCTTCGCGCGCCTTGTCGATCAGATCGTCCTCGATGCAGCCGCCCGAAACCGAGCCGGTGACCATGCCGTCGTCGCGGATCGCCACCACCGAGCCCGGCGGCCGCGGGGCCGAGCCCCAGGTGCGCGTGATCGTGCCGAGCACGACGCGGCGTCCGTCGGTGCACCACTGCGACACCTGCCGCAGCACTTGAAGGTCGACGTTGTCCATCTCGAAACTCCGTCTGGGCGCTGAGGCCCTTTCGCCATGTGGATTGTGACGCGACTGTGTCGGCGGCGTGGCCGCGCCCGATCAATTCCCGAGCGTCATGTGGCCGATGTTGCGCGCTGGAGCAGTCGCCGGCTCGGCCGGCCGATCGACGGCGGCCCCTTCAGGGTTAACGAGTCCATGCGCCGGGGCGGGGGCCGACCTAATATGCCCCGGCGCGGCGCGCCCCTTCATCGGCGGCCTGACGCCGCTCACCCCCAAATCCCTCCAGGAGCAATCATGGGCATGAAACTCACGCTCACCGTCAACGGGGCGTCGGTGACCCGCGAGGTCGAGCCGCAGACCTTGTTGTCGGAATTCATCCGCGAGACGCTGCGCCTGACCGGCACCCACGTCGGCTGCGACACCACGCAATGCGGTGCCTGCACGGTGCACATCAACGGCCGGGCGGTGAAGAGCTGCGCGATGCTCGCGCTTCAGGCCGCCGGCGCCGAACTCACGACGATCGAGGGCCTGGCCGCCGCCGACGGCACGCTGCATCCCATGCAGGCGGCGTTTCGCGCCTGCCACGGTCTGCAGTGCGGCTTCTGCACCCCCGGCATGGTGATGAGCGCGGTCGACCTGGCGAAGAACCACGACTGCTCGAGCGAGGAGAAGATCCGCACCGGGCTCGACGGCAACATGTGCCGTTGCACCGGTTACCACAACATCGTCAAGGCCGTGGCGCAGGGCGCCGCGGCAATGAAGTGAACACACAGGAGCGCAGAGCATGAACGCACCGCAAGCTCCATTTGTCGGCCGCAGCGTCGAGCGCCGCGAGGACGCGCGCTTCCTGACCGGCAAGGGCCAGTACACCGACGACATCACGCTGCCCGGGCAGACCTACGGCTTCTTCCTGCGCAGCCCGCATGGGCACGCGCGCATCAAGAAGCTCGACACCGCCGCCGCGGCCAAGGCGCCAGGCGTGCTGGGCATCTTCACGGGCGAGCACTTCAAGCAGGTCGGCGGGCTGCCGTGCGGCTGGCTGATCAACAGCCTCGACGGCACGCCGATGAAGGAGCCGCGCCACCCGGTGCTGGCCGACGGCAAGGTCCGCTACGTCGGCGATCGCGTCGCGCTGGTCGTGGCCGAGACGCTCGAGCAGGCCAAGGCCGCCGCGCAGCGCATCGAGGTCGACTACGACGAGCTGCCCGCGGTGGTCGACGCCGCCAAGGCGGCCAAGGCCGGCACCGCGGTGCACGACGAGGCGCCGGACAACACCTGCTACCACTGGGGCATCGGCGACAAGGACGGCGCCGAGGCGGCGCTGAAGGGCGCCGCGCACGTGACGACGCTGAGCTTCCGCAACAACCGGCTGATCCCCAATGCGATCGAGCCGCGTGCGGCCAACGCGGTGTACGACCCCAACGCCGACAGCTACACGCTGTACGTGGCCAACCAGAACCCGCACGTCGAGCGCCTGCTGATGTGCGCGTTCGTGCTCGGCATTCCCGAGCACAAGATGCGCGTCGTCGCGCCCGACGTCGGCGGCGGCTTCGGCTCGAAGATCTACCTCTACGGCGAGGAGACCGCGCTCGTCTTCGCCAGCAAGCAGATCAGGCGGCCGATCAAGTGGACCTGCGAGCGCTCCGAGGCTTTCCTGTCCGACGCCCACGGCCGCGATCACGTCACCACCGCCAAGCTCGGCCTCGACAAGGACGGCAAGTTCGTCGCGCTGAAGGTCGACACCACCGCCAACCTGGGTGCCTACCTGTCGACCTTCGCCTCGGCCATTCCGACCATCCTGTACGCGACGCTGCTGGCGGGCCAGTACAAGACGCCGAAGATCTGGGTCGAGGTGACGGCGATGTTCACCAACACGGCGCCGGTGGACGCGTACCGCGGCGCCGGGCGCCCCGAGGCGACGTTCCTGCTCGAGCGCATCGTCGAGACCGCGGCCACCGAGATGAAGATCGACCCGGCGGAGATCCGGCGGCGCAACTTCATCACCGAGTTCCCGTACGCCACGCCGGTGGGCCTGACCTACGACACCGGCGACTACAACGCTACGCTGACCAAGGCGCTCGAGATCGGCGACGTCGCCGGCTACGCCAAGCGCAAGGCCGCCACCGAGGCCAAGGGCCTGAAGCGCGGCATCGGCTACTCGGCGTACATCGAGGCCTGCGGCATCGCGCCGTCGAGCGTGGCCGGAGCGCTGGGCGCGCGCGCCGGCCTGTTCGAGGCCGGCGAGGTGCGCGTGCATCCGACCGGCAAGGTCACGATCTTCACCGGCAGCCACAGCCACGGCCAGGGCCACGAGACCACGTTCGCCCAGGTGGTGGCCGACAGGCTCGGCATCCCGATGGACGATGTCGACATCCAGCACGGCGACACCGGCAAGATCCTGTTCGGCATGGGCACCTACGGCAGCCGCTCGATCGCGGTGGGCGGCACGGCGATCGTCAAGGCAGTCGACAAGATCGTTGCCAAGGGCAAGAAGATCGCCGCGCACCTGATGGAGGCGGCCGACACCGACGTGGTGTTCGAGGGTGGCGTGTTCAAGGTGGCTGGCACCGACAAGAGCGTGCCGTTCGGCGCGGTGGCGTTGACGGCCTACGTGCCGCACAACTTCCCGCACGACAAGCTCGAGCCCGGCCTCAACGAGAACGCGTTCTACGACCCGAGCAACTTCACCTATCCAGCCGGCACCTACATCTGCGAGGTCGAGGTCGATCCGGCCACCGGTGCGGTGAAGATCGACCGCGTGACCGCCTGCGACGACTTCGGCAACGTCATCAACCCGATGATCGTCGAGGGCCAGGTGCACGGCGGGCTGGCGCAGGGCTTCGGCCAGGCGTTGCTCGAGCACGGGGTGTACGACGACAGCGGCCAGTTGCTGTCCGGCAGCTACATGGACTACGCGATGCCGCGCGCCGACGACTTCCCGACCTTCAACGTGCAGACGGTAAAAGGCACGCCGTGCACGCACAATCCGCTGGGCGTCAAGGGTTGCGGCGAGGCCGGTGCGATCGGCTCGCCACCGGCGCTGATCAATGCGATCTGCAACGCGCTGGGCGTCAAGGACGTGCCGATGCCCGCGTCGCCGTACAACGTGTGGAAGGCGGCGCAGGCCGCGGCCCGCTGAACACGAAGGAGCACAACATGCAAGCATTCAACTATGCGAAGCCCGCGTCGCTGGCCGATGCCGCGCGCGCGGCCTCCGGCGCCGACGCGAAGCTGCTGGCCGGCGGCCAGTCGCTGCTGGCGGCGATGAAGATCGGGATGGCGGCGCCCGCCGCGCTGGTCGACCTGGGCGGCCTGGCCGATCTGAAGGGCATCACCGTCTCCGGCGGTGTCGTGAAGATCGGCGCCATGACCACGCACGCCGCGGTCGCGGCCTCGAAGGAGGTGGCGCAGGCGATCCCCGCGCTGGCCGCACTGGCCGGCAGCATCGGCGACCGCCAGGTGCGCAACCGCGGCACGATCGGCGGCAGCCTGGCCAACAACGACCCGGCGGCCGACTACCCGGCTGCGGTGCTCGCGCTCGGCGCCACGATCCACACCGACAAGCGCACGATCGCGGCCGACGACTATTTCAAGGGCCTCTACACGACGGCGCTCAACGACGGCGAGGTCATCACCGCCGTGAGCTTCCCGGTGCCCGAGAAAGCCGGCTGGCAGAAGTTCAAGCAGCCGGCGTCGCGCTTCGCGCTGGTGGGCGTGTTCGTCGCCAAAGGCAAGGGCGGCGTGCGCGTTGCGGTCACCGGCGCCGGCGGCAACGGCGTGTTCCGCGTCAAGGCGCTGGAGGACAAGCTGGCTGCCAGCTGGTCGGGCGCCGCCTGCGACGGCGTGAAGGTCGACGCCAAGGGCCTGAACAGCGACCTGCATGGGTCTGCCGAGTACCGCGCCGCGCTGATCCCGGTGCTCGCCAAGCGCGCCGTCGGCTGAGAGCCCATCGGGCGCGCGGCGCGGCCGCCGCCCGCCCGGCGCCGGAGATTGAGCCGGCGCCGGGGTCGGTGGCCGACGGTGTGCCACACTGCAAACGCCGCACTTGCTGCGGCGTTCTTGTCTTCGGCCGGCCCTGACGCGCCTTGAGCGGCTGTGCCAAGTCGGCCTGCGACGCAACGGCCTCGCGGCCGCCGTGTTCAGCGAGAATGGATTCGTGATGACCACCGACATCCCCGCCAGCATCGACGAGCTGCAGCAGCGGTTGCTCGGGCTCGACTACGTGGCCGACCGCCAGCTCTCGACCGCGGTGTTCCTGGCGCTCAAGCTGCAGCGGCCGCTGTTCCTCGAGGGCGAGCCCGGCACCGGCAAGACGGAGATCGCACGCACGTTGGCGCAGATGCTCGGCCGCGAGCTGATCCGTCTGCAGTGCTACGAAGGGCTCGACCTGGCCGGCGCGGCCTACGAGTGGAACTACGGCCGCCAGATGCTCGAGATCCGCCTCGCCGAGGCGGCCGGCGAAACCAGCGGCGCCGCAGAGCGCGAGCGCGCGCGCCGCGACGCGCTGGCCGCCGAGCTGTTCTCGGAGCGCTTCCTGATCCAGCGCGCGCTGCTGCGCGCGATCGACCCCAAGCGCAGCGTGCCGCCGGTGCTGCTGATCGACGAGCTCGACCGCGCCGACGAGCCGTTCGAGGCCTTCTTGCTCGAGGTGCTGTCGGACTTCCAGATCACGATTCCCGAACTGGGCACCGTCAAGGCCCGGACGCCGCCGATCGTCGTGCTGACGTCGAACCGCACGCGCGAAATACACGACGCGGTGAAGCGCCGCTGCCTCTACCACTGGGTGGCGTTTCCCGACGCGGCACGCGAGCTGCAGGTGCTGCAGCGGCGCGTGCCCGGCGTGGCGCAACAGCTGGCGCAGCAGATCGTCGCCTTCGTGCAGCGGCTGCGCCAGGTGGAGCTGTACAAGCAGCCGGGAATTGCCGAGACGATCGAATGGGCTCGCGCACTGATGCAGCTCGACGCCTTGGTGCTCGATCCCGCGGTGATTCAGGACACCCTGGGCGTGTTGTTGAAGTACCAGGACGACATTGCCCGCATGCAAGGCGGCGAAGCGGCGCGGCTGCTCGAAGAGGTGCGCAACGCGGCGCGGACGCCGGCTTGACGCGATGTGTTGCTTGCCTCGTTCTACGCGGCGCGGTGGGCGCTGCCCGGTGTGGGCTCATGATGGGTCGGTCGGCCTTGCAGGCCGACTGCGCTGCGATGCTCGGCCCGCGAGGGCGGCTGCGGTACCGCCGTCCGCGGCGCTGAACGCGCCGCGGACTTCACGGCGTCCTCGCCGGTCCGCCGCCTACGGCGGCGGA
>DATIFD010000475.1:0-3272 GCA_035455385.1 Burkholderiaceae bacterium | reverse complement strand
CCGGCCTGGCCTGCGACGCGGCGCTGTGGCGTGATCAACTGCCCGCGCTGGCGGTGCGGCACACCGTGCACGTGAGCTCGGTGCACGAGCGCCAGCCGGATCTGCCGGCGATGGCACGCGCGCTGCTGGCGGAGTTCGGCGGCCCGCTGGTGCTGGTGGGCAGCTCGATGGGCGGCATGCTGGCGCTGCATACGCACCACGCGGCGCCGGACCGCATCGCCGCAATGGCATTGCTTTCGAGCACGGCGCGGCCCGACACGCCCGAGCTGATCAAGCTGCGCAGCGATGCCATCGTGGAGTTCGAGGCGGGCCGTGCCGAGATCGTGCTGCGCGCCAACGCGATGTTCGCCTTCCATCCGGCGCATGCCGACGACGGGCGCCGCGTCGACGACTATGTCGGCCAGATCCAGCGCGTCGGGGTGGCGCAGCTGGTCGCGCAGAACCGCGCGGTCATGGCGCGTGCCGACATGCGGCCGTGGCTGGCCGACATCCGCTGTCCGCTGCTGGTGGCCTGTGGCGACGGCGACTTGCTGACGCCGCTGGATCATTCGCGCGAGATCGCGCAGGCCGTGCCGCAGGCCCGACTCGAGGTCGTTCCGCGCGCCGGGCACCTGATGACCTGGGAGCAACCCGAGCACGTCAACGCGCTGTTGTTACAGTGGCTCGCCGACCTGCAACCGATGCATCGTGTTGCCGGCTGAAGCGACGACCCCCGGCCTGAGCGGCGCACGAATGGCGGGCGCTTACGTTTCCGGCCTTGCCGCTGCCGCCGAAAGTCGACACCATCGCCGTGGACGCTGTCGTCTGCCTGTCACCACGCTGGACCATGCTCGCGCGCAACACATCCCTCGTGCTCCTGTTTGCACTGTGGTCGGCCTCGGGTATCGCGCGCGCGCAGGCCGAGGCCACCAAGGCCGCCGAGGATTGCGAAGCCGCGGTGACCGAATCCGTCCAACGCATGCGCGGCAAGAACGCGCAGGACGTGCAGTACGTCAAGGCCAAGCGCATGGTGACGCCGTCGGCCGAGGACGAAACCAGTCTCAAGGGCGAGGGCCGCTACCGCGGCCCGGGTGGGCGCGTGGTGCCGTTCACGTACAGCTGCGCCATCAACACCAAGACCGGCGCCACCTCCGGCGTCGTCTTCCGCGAGCTGGCCGCGGTGACGCAGGACAAGCCCTTCCAGCCCGATCTGACCCACGTGTCGGTGGCCGACTGCGACAGCGCCGCGGTGGCGTCGTTGAAGAGCAAGAACCCGCGCGCTGGACGCGTCGTGCTCGACGGCGAGTCGCGTCAGCTGCGCCCGGCGGCCGACGATCGCATCGCACTCGAGGGCCGCGGCGCGTTCGAGCGCGCCCCGGGCATGAACTCCGAGCCGTTCACCTATCGCTGCGAGCTCGAGCCGCGCAACGGCCGCATCGTGGCCGTGCAGACCAGCCCCTGACTGACGCCCGGCGCGCCGCGGTTAGCATCGAGGCCCGCCTTGCGCGGGCCTTCTTGCCGGAGAAACGATGCCGCGCATTCCGTACAAGAGCGACGCCGAGGCGGGGCCGCCCGAGCTGGTGGCGGCGATCCGCAAGCGCCGCGGCGGGCAGCTCGGCGCGCTCGACCGCATGCTGCTGCACAGCCCGCCGTTCGCGGCCGGCTGGAACGAGATGCTGGGCCGCGTGCGCACCGAGCTTGCGCTGCCGATGCCGTTGCGCGAACTGGCGATGTGCGCAGTGGCCGTGCTCAACGGCGCCGAGTACGAGTTGTTCCATCACGCGCCGCTGTTTCTCGCCAACGGCGGCAACGATGCGCAGCTCGCAGCGCTGCGCGAGCTGCCGGCGATCGATGCAGCACTGTTCGACGCGACGCAACGCGCCGCGTTGCAGCTGGCCTGCGAGATGACGCGTCAGGTGCGGGTGAGCGACGCCACCTTCGACGCCGCGCGGCGTGCACTTGGCAACGATCGCCACCTGTTCGAGCTGATCGGCGTGATCGCCGCCTACAACATGGTGTCGCGCATCCTGGTGGCCACCGGCATCGAAGCCGGCGACTAGGAGCAGGAACGCCGCGACTTCAGGCTGCAAAGCCGCGGCGATGCGCGTCGCGCGCCGCGCCGCTACGATCGGACGCATGCCCAGCGACTCCGTGGTGCACGTGGCCTGTCTGTGTGCGGCGTGGTGCCGCACTTGCGACGAGTACCGGCCGGTGTTCGACACCGCGCTCGACGAATTGCGCCGCGCCGGCGCCGCGGTGGTCGCCCACTGGATCGACATCGAGGACGAGGCCGACCTGCTGGGTGACTACGACGTCGAGACGTTCCCCACGCTGCTGGTCGCCGACGTGCGGCAGGTTCGCTTCGTCGGTCCGTTGACGCCGCAGCCCGACACGCTGCGCCGGTTGCTGCGCTCGGTGGTCGTCGACGCAGCACCGGACGCAGCCTGGCCGCGGGGCGATCCGGTGCTCGACGCTTTGGCCGACGGTGTGCGCCGCCGCACCAGCGGCGATTGACGATTTCGGGCGGGTTCGGCGGCGAACCGGTGCGGCCGCCAGGCGTTTCAGCGCTGCGCCGTGTCGATCACGCCGCCGCCGAGGCAGACCTCGCCATCGTAGAGCACGGCCGATTGGCCCGGAGTCACCGCCCATTGGGCCTCGTCGAATGTCAGCGCGAAGCCCGCGCCGCCGCGCGGCGCGACCGCGCAGGCGGCATCGGCCTGGCGATAGCGCGTCTTGGCAGCCATGCGGCCGGCCGGCGGTGCGCGGCCGGCAACCCAGCTCGCATCGATGGCCTCGAGGGCCGTCGACCGCAGCCACGGGTGGTCGCGCCCCTGCACCACGCGCAGCACGTTGCGCGGCATGTCCTTGCCCGCCACGTACCACGGCGCATGCTCCGCGCCGCCGCGCCGGCCCTTGGGCTTGAGCCCGCCGATGCCCAGCCCCTGCCGCTGGCCGATCGTGTAGAAGCTCAGGCCGACGTGCCGGCCGACGACGCGGCCGCGGTCGTCCTCGATGTCACCGGGCTCGTGGCTCAGGTAACGGTTGAGGAACTCGCGAAACGGCCGCTCGCCGATGAAGCAGATGCCGGTGGAGTCCTTCTTCGTCGCATTGGGCAGGCGCAGCTCGGCGGCCAGCTCGCGCACCTGCGTCTTGCGCAGCTCGCCCACCGGGAACACCGTGCGCGCCAGCTGCTGCTGGTTCAGTCGGTGCAGGAAGTAGCTCTGATCCTTGGTGCCGTCGACGCCCTTGAGCAGCTCGAAGGTGCCGCTGCGCTCGCCCCCCGCACCCGGCTG
>DATIFD010000474.1:0-12615 GCA_035455385.1 Burkholderiaceae bacterium | reverse complement strand
GACATCATGGACGTCGGCTACACCTGCGCGTTCCTCGCCACGCCGTACGCGCGGCGGCTGTCGGGCGAAACGCTCTACATCGACGGCGGCGTCAACATCATGGCGTGACGCCCGCGCGTCACGGCGCGAGCCAGCGCTGCTGCGCGGCGAGCTTTCGCGCCGTCGCGATGCCGGTGTCGCGCGCCTGCTCGCGCAGCCGCGGCCAAAGACGCAACAGCAACTCGGCGGTGGCCAGCGTGTCGGCCGCAGCCTGATGGCGCTGCGCACAGACGATGCCGAAATGCGCCATCCATTCGTCGAGGGAATGCGCGCGCACTTCCGGGTACAGCACCGCGGCCAGCGGCGCGAGGTCGAGCCAGGGGCGATCGAGCGATGGCAGCGCGGCCTGCGCCACGTGGCGCTCGATCATCGTGCGGTCGAATGCCGCGTGAAACGCCAGCAGCGGCGAGCGCGCGATGAAGGCGACGAACGCGCCCAGCGCCGCAGCCGGCTCGACGCCGTCGCGCTGCGCGCCGACGCCGATGCCGTGCAGCAGGATGTTGGCCTTGTCCGGCGCCGCGCCGTTGGCGGTCTGGCGCAACACGACCTCGAAGCTGTCGGTGAGCACGATGCGCGCGCGGTCGTGCTCGATGTGGACGCCGAGCGCGGCGATCGCCAGCAGGCGGTCGTGCGAAGCGTCCAGCCCGCTGGCCTCGACGTCGAGCACCACCCAGCGCGCGTCGTCCGCGGCCTCGTGCGGCCTGAGCCAGCGTCGCCAGGGCAGCGCCATCGTGCGGCCTCAGCGCTGGTAGTCGAGCTCGATGCGCTGCTGCAGCGAGCGGGCGACGCGAAAGCTCTCCTTCATCACGCGGCGCTCGAGATCGTTGAGCCGATCGATGTCGATCGTGTTGGGGGCGGCGTCGTCGGCGCGCCTCTCGTCGAGCTGGTTGCGCAGGCGCAGCATCTGCAGGAACTCGAACGCCGCCGCCCACGATTCGCCCTCGCCCGCTCCGAGGCCGAGCGCCTGCGCCACCGCCAGCAGCCTGTCGCGCGTGCCGGTGGCGTCCAGGCCGTGCGCCAGCGCGTACAGGCGAGCCGCGTCGACGAACAGCGCGGTGCCGCGCATCTTCAGATCGATCCGATGGCCGCCGTCGGACTCCTGCGTCTCGATGCCGCCCAGCCAGTTCAACGGCGCACGGTTGCGCAGCGCGTTGTCGGCCATCTGCTTGACGAAGCGCGGCACGCGCGCCGGCTCGCGCAGCAGCATCTCGCGCAGCGGCTGCGCCAGCTCCAGTCGACCCGCGAGCGGGCGCAAGTCGAAGTAGATGCTGGCGTTGAGCAGGTCTTCCGGTGCGCCGTGCTCGATCCAGTGCGCGAAGCGCGCCCGCCATTCTTCGACCGACAGGCAGCAGTCAGGGTTGCTGGCCATCACGTTGCCCTTGCACAGCGGATAGCCGCAGGCGTCGAGCGCCTCGTTGACGGTGCGCGCGAAGCGCAGCCAGGCCGGCCGGTCGGCGTCGGGCGCGTCGCTGGCGAAGACCAGCCCGTTGTCCTGGTCGGTGGCCACGGTCTGCTCGCCGCGCCCCTCGGAGCCGAACGCCAGCCAGCAGGCGCGCTGCAGGTCCACGCCCTGCTCGCGCGCGACCATCTCCACCAGCGTCGTCGTCAGCACGTCGTTCAGGTGGCTGATCAGCGCAGTCAGCTGCCGCGCCTGCACGCCCTGCCCGAGCAGGTTGCGCGCGAAGACGCGGATGTCCGCCGCCGCGCGCTGCAGCGTGATCAGATCGGTGGCGGCGCGGATGCGCGACGACAGTTGCTTCAGCGACAGCCGCTGCAGCGCGAACAGGTCGCGCTCCGACACGATGTTGACCAGTCGACCGCTCTCGCACACCGGCACGTGGCGCACGCCGTGGCGCGACATCAGCAGCGCGGCGTCCTGCAGCGTGTCGGAGGTCTGCAGCGTGTGCACCGGCCGGCTCATCACGTCGGCGATCGGCGTGGCCAGCGGGCGCATCGGCAACGTGACGCGGTCGAGGACGTCGTCGCGGGTCAGGATGCCCAGCGGCGAGCCGTCGGCATCGGTGACCACCACCGAACCGACGCGATGCTGGTGCATGCGCGTCAGCGCCTCCCGCAGCGGCGTGTCCGGCGCGCAGGCCAGAGGCTGCCGGCGCGGCAGGCCGGCCAGCGGCGTCTCGAGCGATTGCTCGTGCAGCGCCTGCGACGCGTAGGTCTGGCGCATGGCGTCGCGCGCGAGCTCGAAGAACAGTTGCGCCCGACGCTCGAGGAAGTCGGCGAACGGCGCGCTGACGCGCGCCAGCGCGCGCACCGCGTCGGCCGGCAGCAGCAGGCAGAAGCAGTCGTCCTGCGCCGTGTAGGTCGACGTCACCGGGCGCGCACCCAGCAGCGCGCCCACCGCGAACAGCTCACCGGCCTCGTAGGCCAGGCTGCCGGCCAGCGCCGCGACGCCGCGGCGCCCGCTGATGTGGCCCTGGCGCAGCAGGTGCAGCGCAGTGACCGGCCCCATCTCGGGCGCCAGCACCACCTCGCCCGGCGCAAAGTAGGCCTCGCTGCAGCCGGCGACGAACCGGCGCACGTGTTCGAGCTGCATCTGCGCGAACGGCGCGTGCCGCATCAGCTCGCGGCATAGGGTGTCGATCAGGCTCGGCGACGGCGTGGCGTGGGTCATCGTGCGGCGCGCTCAACGGCGCACCCGATGGTACGGCCTGGCGCGCGCCGGCCGCGCTAGAAGCTCGCGAAGCGGGCCTTGAAATCGTTGGCCGCCGACGCGCCGCGCGCGTTGCCGATGATCTGATAGGCCGTCTGCAGCAACGGGGCGAGCTGTTCGCGCGTTGCGGCCTTCTCCATCTTCATCGCGAGCGCCTCGCCGGCCGGCCCCGTCAGGTCGTTGAACGCACGGACCGCTTCGGCACGGAAGGCCGAGAAGGGTTTCTCCGCGCCAGGGCCCGACTCGGCGGCGCCGGCAGCTTTCTTGGCGGGAGCTTCTTCAGCGGGCTTCTTCGGCGGCGGCTCGACCACGGACGCCACCTCGATGTAGCCTTGGCTCTGGAGTTCTTTGAGGGTTTCGACCGGCTGCAGCTTGATCAGGTGCGCCAGCTCGACGTCGTCGCGTACGCCGTCCACCAGGATCAGTGCCGTGCGCAGGCGCGGCACCAACCGGTTGGCCCGGGTTGCGATCTCGTCGGTTCCCTTCGCGGTCTTGCGGAAGATGGTGGTCATACCGAGGCTCTCGACACAGTATGGAGCCGCCGTATTCGGCGGGGCCGCTCCTCCCCGAAGCATGACGTAGCTTACATCCGCAGACCGATGCCGCCGGCTGTCACTTCTTCACGCCGACGGCGAATGAGAAAGGGCCGCTCCCCGACGGGAAGCGGCCCGCGATGAAAACGCCCGGCTCAGGCTTGCAGCCCGCGCGGCGCGAGGACGCGCCGCCCCTTCGCAGGCACGGGCCGTCCGCAGTGGACGGCCCGTGTCCGGCTCAGGCTTTGGCGAGCTTGAGCTCGGGGTAGCGCACGTGCTCCACCAGCTCCTGCGTTTCGCGCTTGGGACCCGGGGTGAGCAGGCTGACGATGATGATCACCGCGAAGCCCACCGGCACACCGAAGAGGCCGGCAGAGATCGGCTGGATGTCCCACCACAGCGCGATCGGCTTGGTCACGCCGAACACACTGCGCAACCACGGTTGCGTGGTGGCCATGTAGTAGAACGTGATGCCCAGGCCGGCGGCCATGCCCAGCGTGGCGCCCCACTTGCTGGCCCGCTTCCAGAAGATGCCGAGCACCAACGCCGGGAAGAACGCCGCCGCCGCGAACGAGAACGCCGCCGACACCAGGAACAGGATGTCCGCCGGCTTCTGCGACGCCACGTAGGCTGCGATCAGTGCCACCACCACCAGCAACGCCTTCGACAGCGCGACGCGGCGCGCGGTGGGCGCATTCGGGTCGATCATCTTGTAGTACAGGTCGTGCGACAGCGCGTTGGCGATCGTCAGCAGCAGGCCGTCGGCGGTCGACAGCGCCGCCGCCAGGCCGCCGGCAGCGACCATGCCCGAGATCACGAACGGCAGGCCGCCGATCGCGGGCGTCGCCAGCACGATGATGTCGCCACCGATCTTGATCTCACCCAGCTGCAGGATGCCGTCCTTGTTGATGTCCACCACTGACAGCAGGCTCGGATCGACGCGGTTCCAGGCACTGATCCAATCCGGCAGGCTGGCAAACGACGCACCCACCACGTGATGGAACATCTCGTACTTGACCAGCACCGCCAGCGCCGGTGCGGTGAAGTACAGCAGGAAGATGAAGAACAGGCTCCACGTCACCGATTGGCGCGCCTCCTTCACCGAAGGCGTCGTGTAGTAGCGCATCAGGATGTGCGGTAGCGCCGCGGTGCCCACCATCAGGCAGAAGATCAGCGCCAGGAAGTTGCGCCGCGATACGTCGAATGCCTTCTGCGCCTTCTCGTCGCCGTTGGGGTTGCCGGCGAAGATCTGAGCGTGCGGCGGCATGCCGCCGAGCGGCACCGCGCGCGACGCGTTGGCGGCCCGGGCGGCCGTCCACGCCTTCTTGGCGTCGTCGACGTTCTTCGGAAGCGCGGCCAGCGCCTTCTCGGCCGCCTGGATATCCACCACCGCGCCGTTGGCGGCCTTGAGGTCGGCCACCCTCTTCTCGGCTGCGGCCCTGTCGGCCTCGAGCGCGGCGCCCGGGTCCTTCAGCTTGGCGTCGTACTTGTCGGCCTCGGCCTTGAACGCGGCGATGACCTCCTTCTCCTTCGGGTCGTCCATCAGCTTCTTCTCGGTCGCGCTGATCGACTGCAGCTGCATGCCGTAGATCGCCTGCGGGATCGGCACGCCGGTCTGCTTCACGGCCAGCCAGACCACCGGCACCAGGTAGGCGATGATCAAAATGATGTACTGCGCCACTTGCGTCCACGTGACGGCGCGCATGCCGCCGAGGAACGAGCACACCAGGATGCCGCCCAGACCGACGAAGATGCCGACCTCGAACGCGAGCCCCGACAGACGGGTGGTGATGATGCCCACGCCGTAGATCTGCGCCACCACGTAGGTGAACGAGCACAGGATCGCCGCGATGATGCCGATGAAGCGCGGCAGGTTGCCCTCGTAGCGCGCGCCGAGGAAGTCGGGGATCGTGAACTGCCCGAACTTGCGCAGGTACGGCGCCAGCAGCAGCGCCACCAGGCAGTAGCCGCCGGTCCAGCCCATGATGAAGGCCAGCCCGCCGTAGCCGGTGAGGTAAAGCGTGCCGGCCATGCCGATGAACGACGCCGCGCTCATCCAGTCGGCGCCGGTGGCCATGCCGTTGTAGATCGCCGGCACGCGCCGCCCGGCCACGTAGTACTCGGCGGCGTCCGACGTGCGGCTCATGATGCCGATGCCGGCATACAGGCCCACCGTGGCCAGCAGGAAGATGAAGCCGATGTAGTTGCGCGGCAGGCCCATCTGCTCGAGCACCGCCAGGATCAGGATGAAGGCGATGAAGCCGCCGGTGTACCAGCCGTAGACCTTGTTCAGCTGGGCCTTGAACGCCCGGTTTGCCGCGGCGCCCGATGTCTCAGCGTGTCCGAAACCCATTCCGGTTGCCATGTCATTCCTCCTCGGCCACGCCGTGTTCGCGGTCGAGCTTGTTCATGTAGCTCGCGTAGTACCAGATGATGAGCACGTAGACGATCAGCGCGCCCTGGGCTCCGACCCAGAAGCTGAACGGCCACCCGAAGAAGGTGAAGTTCAGGTCGCGGGCCCAATACCCGATGACGAACGTCACCACGAACCAGATGGCCAGCAGAATCGCCGTGATGCGCAGATTCTTCGACCAGTACTGGCGGTGCTTCTCTGTCAATTGCATCGCAGTCACCTCCTGAAGACTCAGACACCGTGCGTCATGACGAGCGCACGTCCCCTTTCAGCGTCGCCCGCGCCGGCACGACGTTCCCCAACAACAGACCGGCGTCGCAGCCTCGGCCGCGCGTCATGAAACCAACCCCGTCTCGCGCTCGAGCTGCTCGGCCACCTTGGGCTCGAACTTCTTCAAGTGCACGATGATCTTGCGCGCCTCTTCCGGCTGCTGGCGGTCGAGCTGGACGCGCGCCAGCTGGTACCAGCCGTACGGGCTCATCGGCTGCAGTTCGGTGTTGCGCTTCAGCGCGGCCACGGCGTCGTCGAATCGGCGCTGGCGGATCAGCGTCAGGCCCAGCCCGTACCAGGCACGGTCGAGCTTGGGGTCGAGCTCCAGCGCGCGGCGGAAGGCGCCCTCGGCCTCCTCGATGCGATCGGTCGCCTCCAGCAGGAAGGCGAGATTGAACCAGTCGGCGGCGCTGCGCGCGGGATGCGCCTGCACCAGCGCGCGGGCGTCGCGCAGCGCGTCCTCCTTGCGGCCGGCCTGCGCGTGCACGTGCGCGCGGCTGGCCAGCGCATAGGCGTCGGTGGGCCAGCGCGCCAGCATCTCGTCGAACAGCCGGCGGGCAATGCCGGGGCGGCCCAGCACCAGCACGACGATCGCACGCAGCTTAAGCCAAGCGTATTCCAGGCGATCGGCCAGCGTCGGCGCGCTCACTTGCACATCTCCATGCCGATCTCCAGGCAGATGTCGATCTTCCACTTGGTGACGATCAGCCAGCCGAAGGACAGCAGCAGAAACGCCACCAGCGGCACGTGGCGGTCGAGCACCACCGACGGACTGAGCAGCCGCGCCAGCCGGACGAACGGCTGCGTCATCGTCTGCAGCACGCGATAGAAGAAGTTGGTGTCGCGTCGGGCGCCGGCCAGCAGGCCCAGCACCCATTGCCCGACCAGCGCCATCAGCGCGATCTCGGCGATCAGCTTCAGCGAAGACACCAGCAGCAGCACTCGCTCGACCGGGAGTTGACCTGCCGCGCAGGGTGGTTTTGCCGGCTTACAGGCTTCTGACAGAAGGGGCTCGAATGGGCATTCCGCACCCCGAGGAAACCCTCGGCCACATCCCGTCCGCGCGCGGCATCGCCGCCCGGCGTGGAGAACGCCCTCGCGCGAGGACGCCCGCACGACCAGGACGACCGGGCCCGCGGGCCGCCGTGCGAAAATCCACGCGCTGTTTCCGAGCGAGACCATGGATATCGAACGCGTCAACGCCATCGGCACGCTGCTGGCCGACCTGACCGCGCGCACCGCCGCGCTACGGGGGTATCTTTGACTACGACCGCAAGGCCTTGCGGTTGAACGAAGTCAACGCCGCGCTGGAGAACCCCAAGGTCTGGGACGAGCCCAAGCGCGCGCAGGAGCTGGGTCGCGAGAAGAAGACGCTGGAGACCGTGGTCGGCACGATCGACCACCTGCAGTCGCACCTGGCCGACAACACCGAGCTGTACGAGATGGTCAAGGCCGACCAGGACGTGGCCAGCCTGCAGGCGATCGAAGGCGACGCCGAGAGGCTGCGCACCACCGTCGAGGAGCTCGAGTTCCGCCGCATGTTCAGCAACCCGGCGGACCCGGCCAACTGCTTCCTCGACATCCAGGCCGGCGCCGGCGGCACCGAGGCCTGCGACTGGGCGCAGATGCTGCTGCGCCAGTACCTCAAGTACTGCGAGCGCAAGGGCTTCAAGGCCGAGGTGCTCGAGGAGAGCCCCGGCGACGTGGCTGGCATCAAGAGCGCGACGCTGAAGATCGAGGGCGACTACGCGTTCGGCCAGCTGCGCACCGAGACCGGCGTGCACCGGCTGGTGCGCAAGAGCCCGTTCGACTCGTCCGGCGGCCGGCACACCAGCTTCGCCAGCGTGTTCGTCTACCCCGAGGTCGACGAATCGATCGAGATCGAGATCAACCCGGCCGACGTGCGCGTCGACACCTTCCGCGCCTCCGGCGCCGGCGGCCAGCACATCAACAAGACCGACTCGGCGGTGCGCATGACGCACCTGCCCACAGGCATCGTGGTGCAGTGCCAGAACGACCGCTCGCAGCACCGCAACCGCGACGAGGCGTGGGCCATGCTCAAGAGCCGCCTCTACGAGCACGAGATGCGCAAGCAGCGCGAGCAGCAGCAGAAGCTCGAGGACTCCAAGACCGACGTCGGCTGGGGCCACCAGATCCGCAGCTACGTGCTCGACCAGAGCCGCATCAAGGACCTGCGCACCGGCGTCGAGATCAGCAACACGCAGAAGGTGCTCGACGGCGACCTCGATGCCTTCATCGAGGCCAGCCTGAAGCAGGGCCTCTAAGCTTTCACACCCCGAGGTAGAACCATGCGCGAAGGCCAGACCCCCGTGGTGCGCAGAGAAGACTACACGCCGCCGGCGTACTGGATCCGCCGGGTCGAACTGACGTTCGACCTCGACCCGACCAAGACCATCGTCGGCAGCAAGCTGACGATCGAGCGCAACGCCTCGCAGCCGATGCAGCCGCTGCGCCTGCACGGCGAGGGCCTGAACCTGCTGCGCGTGCTGGCCGACGGCGAGAGCGTGGCGTTCCGCCACGACGACGACGGCGACCTGGTGGTCGAATTGCCGGCCGAACGCGAGCGCGTCGTGCTCGAGATCCGCAACACCTGCGCGCCGGCGGCCAACACCGAGCTCTCGGGCCTCTACACCTCAGGCGGCGGCTTCTTCACGCAGTGCGAGGCGCAGGGCTTCCGCCGCATCACCTACTTCCTCGACCGCCCCGACGTGATGGCGGTCTACACGGTGACGTTGCGCGCCGACCGCAAGCGCTACCCGAGGCTGCTGTGCAACGGCAACCTGGTGGCCGAAGGGCAGCTGGAGGGCGGCCGCCACTTCGCCACCTGGCACGACCCGCATCCCAAGCCGAGCTACCTGTTCGCGCTCGTGGCCGCCGACCTGGCCTGCCGCGAGCAGCGCGTGCGCTCGCGCGCCGGCCGCGAGCACCTGCTGCAGGTGTACGTGCGCCGCGGCGACATGGACAAGACCGAGCACGCGATGAATTCGCTGATGGCGTCGATCGCGTGGGACGAGGCGCGCTTCGGCCTGTCGCTCGACCTCGAGCGCTTCATGGTGGTCGCGGTCGACGACTTCAACATGGGCGCGATGGAGAACAAGGGCCTGAACCTGTTCAACACCAAGTACGTGCTGGCCAGCCCGGCCACCGCCACCGACGACGACTTCTTCGCCGTCGAGGCCGTGATCGGCCACGAGTACTTCCACAACTGGACCGGCAACCGCATCACCTGCCGTGACTGGTTCCAGCTGTCGCTGAAGGAAGGGCTCACGGTGTTCCGCGAGCAGGAGTTCAGCATGGACATGATGGCCACGCCGAGCGCGCGGGCCATCAAGCGCATCCACGACGTGCAGTTCCTGCGCGAGGTGCAGTTCGCCGAGGACGCCGGCCCGATGGCGCACCCGGTGCGCCCGGAGTCGTACACCGCGATCGACAACTTCTACACCACCACCGTCTACGAGAAGGGTGCCGAGGTGGTGCGCATGATGCACACGCTGGTCGGTCGCGAAGGCTTTCGCTGCGGCATGGACCTGTACTTCCAGCGCCACGACGGCCAGGCCGTCACCTGTGATGACTTTGCGCAGGCGATCGCCGACGCCAACCCCGGCAGCTGGCTGGCCGAGCACCTCGAAGCCTTCAAGCGCTGGTATGCGCAGGCCGGCACGCCCGCGCTGCTGGCACACGGCCACCACGACCCGGCCGCACGAACGTACACGCTGCGGCTGGGTCAGCGCTGCCCGCCCACGCCGGATCAGACCGAGAAGCTGCCGTTCGTGATCCCGGTGTCGCTGGCATTGTTCACGCGCGACGGCGCGCAGCTGCCGCTGAGACTGCAGGGCGAGCCGATCGCCGGCGGGCCGACGCGCGTGCTGGTGCTGTCGGAGGTGAGCCACAGTTTCACCTTCGTCGACATCGACACCGAGCCGGTGCCGTCGCTGCTGCGCGGCTTCTCGGCGCCGGTGCAGCTCGACGACGCGCTGACCGACGCCGACCTGCGCGTGCTGCTGATGCACGACAGCGACGCGTTCAACCGCTGGGAGGCCGGGCAGCGCCTGCTGATGCGCTCGATGGTGTCGGCGCTCAACGCCGGCACGGCCCTGCAGCTCGCGCCCGAGACCGTCGAGGCGCTGCGCGCGGTGCTGCGCGACGCCGCCATCGACCCTGCGCTGAAAGAGCTGCTGCTCACGCCGCCCAGCGAGGCGACCGTGGCCGAGCGGGTCACCCCGGCCGATCCTGCGCGCATCCACGCGCTGCACGAAGAGGCGCTCGAGCAGCTCGCCACGCTGCTGCACGACGACTGGGCGTGGGCGTTCGAACACCACGCGGTGCGCGAGGGCTACCGGCCCGAGCCGCAGCAGGCCGGCCGCCGCGCGCTGGCCAACCTGTCGCTCGCGATGCTGGTGCGCCATGCCGTGCGCCACGGCCATCCGATGTGGCCCGGGCGCGCGCTGCAACGCTTCAAGGATGCGAACAACATGACCGACCGGCTCGGCGCGCTGACCGCGCTGGTCGATTCGCACAGCGAGCTGGCCGCCGGCGCGCTGCAGCGGCTGTACGAGCAGTTCGCGCACGAGCCGCTGGTGGTCGACAAGTGGTTCGCGCTGCAGGCCACCGCCAGCGAGCGCGAGGGCCGCGTGTTCGCGCGCGTGCGCGAGCTGATGCAGCACCGCGCCTTCACGCTGAAGAACCCCAACCGTGCGCGCAGCCTGGTCACCGCCTTCTGCCTGCGCAACCCGGGCGCGTTCCACCGCAGCGATGCCGCGGGCTACGTGTTCTGGGCCGAGCGCGTGATCGAGCTCGACGCGCTCAATCCTCAGCTCGCGTCGCGGCTGGCGCGCGCGCTCGATCGCTGGATGCACCTGGCCGAGCCGTACCGCAGCGCGGCGCGCGAGGCGATCGCGCGCGTGGCGTTGCGCACCGACCTGAGCGCCGACACCCGCGAGATCGTCGGCAAGGCGCTGCAGGCCGCACCGGCCGGCCAGGACGCCGAGCGGGCCGCGATGGCCACGCAGCCCTGAAGGAGAGCCGATGAGCCGGGTTTCACTGACGCAGTACCTCGTCGAGCAGCAGCGCGAGCACGGCCACATCCCCGGTGAACTGCGCCTGCTGATCGAGGTGGTGGCACGCACCTGCAAACGCATCGCGATCTCGGTCAACAAAGGCGCGCTCGGCGACGTGCTGGGCAGCGCCGGCACCTCGAACGTGCAGGGCGAGGTGCAGAAGAAGCTCGACGTGATCGCCAACGAGTACCTGCTCGAGGCCAACGAATGGGGCGGCAACCTGGCGGCCATGGCCAGCGAGGAGATGGACTCGATCCACATCGTGCCCAACCGCTACCCCCAGGGCGAATACCTGCTGCTGTACGACCCGCTCGACGGCTCGAGCAACATCGACGTCAACGTGTCGATCGGCACCATCTTCTCGGTGCTGAAGAAGCCGGGCGACCATGCCGGCGTCAGCGAGGCCGACTTCCTTCAGCCCGGGCGGCTGCAGGCCGCCGCCGGCTACTGCGTCTACGGCCCGCAGACGACGCTGGTGCTGACGGTGGGCGACGGCGTCGCGATGTTCACGCTCGACCGCGAGATGGGCTCGTGGACGCTCACCGCCGAGAACGTGCGCATCCCCGAGGACACCAAGGAATTCGCGATCAACATGAGCAACATGCGCCACTGGGCCGCCCCGGTGAAGCGCTACATCGACGAATGCCTGGCCGGCGCCACCGGTCCGCGCAAGAAGGACTTCAACATGCGCTGGGTCGCCAGCATGGTGGCCGACGTGCACCGCATCCTGTCGCGCGGTGGCATCTTCATGTACCCGTGGGACCAGCGCGAGCCCGACAAGCCCGGCAAGCTGCGCCTGATGTACGAGGCCAACCCGATGGCGTTCCTCGTCGAGCAGGCCGGCGGGGCGGCCACCGACGGCCGCCAGCGCATCCTCGACGTCCAGCCGGGCAAGCTGCACGAGCGCGTCAGCGTGATCCTCGGCTCGAAGAACGAGGTCGAGCGCGTCACCAACTACCACGGCGCCGGCTGAAGCAGCCCGACGCTAAGGCTTCGCATCGGCCGGCACCAGGCCGCTCTCGCGCAGAACCTGCTGCAGCAGCTTGGCCGGATCGGGCCGCGGCTGGCCCGGGTTGTAGAGGGCCCCGGCATCGGCGGCGTGCTCCAGCACCCGCTCGGTGGTGGCCTCGTCGAGCCGCGGCCGGTCGTTGTCGAGTCGCACCAGCGCCGGCCAGGCGATCACCGCGGCCATCACCAGCACCTGCACGGCCACGTAGGGCAGCGCGCCGAGGTAGATGTCGAGCGTCGACACCCCCGGCATGCGGCGCCCGCTCGCGGCGTCGATCGAGCTCTGGCGCGGCGCCACGTTGCGCAGGAAGAACAGCGCGTAGCCGAACGGCGGCGTCAGGAACGAGGTCTGCAGGTTGATCCCGACCAGCACGCCGAACCACACCAGGTCGATGCCGAGCTTCTCGGCTACCGGGGCCAGCAGCGGCATCGCGACGAAGGCGATCTCGAAGAAGTCGAGAAACAGCCCGAGCACGAAGATCAGCACGGTCACCGCCACCAGGAACCCGGTTGCACCACCGGGCAGTCGGTCGAACAGCGACTGCACCCACAGGTTGCCGTCGACCGCGGCAAAGGTGTGGCTGAACACCGTCGAGCCGATCAGGA
>DATIFD010000473.1:0-2057 GCA_035455385.1 Burkholderiaceae bacterium | reverse complement strand
AGCAGCGGCAGCTGCTCCGACAGCAGCGACAGCAGCGCCACCGCAGCGAACGTCTTGACCGTGAATCGGCGCCCCATGCGTCGCCACGCCAGCCAGTAGAACGGCAGGTTGGCGACGAAGAACAGCACGCCGAAGCGCCAGCCGCTCGCGTAGTGCGTCACCAGCGCGACGCCCGCGGTGCCGCCGGTCATCAGCCCGGCCTTGCGAAACAGCAGCAGCCCGAGCGCGACGAACAGCGTGCCGGTGACGAGCGCCTGCGCGTCGTCGAACAGGCTGTGCCGCGGCGCGGCGGGCGTGCCCGCGTCGTCGGGGCGCGAAAGCGCCTCGTTCAATCGCTCGTCCCGCCGATGAACAGCTTGATCAGGCCCTTGAGCGCGAAGCCGAGCAGCCCGAAGCCGAGCGCCAGGAACAGCACGAAGGTGCCAAACCGCCCGGCCTTCGACTCGCGCGACAGCTGCCAGATGATGAACACCATGTACAACATGAACGCGCTGACGCCGAAGGTCAGCCCGAACCAGGCGATCTGCTCCTCGGTGTAGCCGAACACGGCGCGCGCTTCAGTGAGTGGGTGGCGCCGGCTCGCTCGGCATGGGCACGCGGCCGGTCATGACACCAGCTCGCGGTACGCGTGCCAGCTCGCGTGCGCCAGCCACGGCAACACCACCACCAGCCCGAGCAGCAGGCTCACCATGCCCAGCATCGTCAGCGCCATGATCAGGAACGCCCACAGCGCCAGCGGCCCCGGGTTGCCCATCACGCAGCGCCAGCTCGTCAGCACCACCGAGAGCACGCCGTCGGGCCGGTCCAGCAGCAGCGGCAGCGCCACCACGCTCGAGGCGAACAGCGGCGCGGCGAGCACGCCGCCGATCAACAGCCACGTCTCGAACAGCCACGACGGGCTCAGCACCACGTGACGGATGAAGTCGGCGGGCGCGCGCACCTCGATCTCGGCCCAGCCGGTGATCAGCGACGCCGACGTGATCACCCAGCCGGTGCCGGCGGCCGAAAGCAGCACGCCGAACAGCAGCATCCGGTGGTCGCGCGGGATCCAGCACGCCATCGCGGTGCCGATCGTCGGGTGCTCGCCGCGTTCGAGCGCGCGGCTGACCGCATAGAGCCCGGTGGCCAGCACCGGTGCCACCAGCAGGAAGCCGCTGAACGCGCCGGCCAACAGCCAGAAGCGGTCGCGCGCCAGCAGCAGCAGCGCGGCGCCGAACAGCGCCAGCGCCGCGCCGTGCAGCAGGCCCGGCAGCGGGCAGCGGATCAGGTCGCGCCAGCCCAGCGCCAGCCAGCGCAGCGGCGCCGACATGTCGACCGTGCGCACGCCGTGGCGGCGCGATTCGGCCAGCGAGACGCTCTCGTGCATCGCGCGATCGTGGCTGCTGGCCGCCGCGGCGCGCTTGACGCGAGTCAAGTCGGCGCGCCGCTGCGTGCCGGTTCGTCGCGGCCGGGCCGCACCGACGCGTCGGCGCGCGGCTGCGCGGCCCACAACAGCAGCCAGCCGAAGCTGGCGATCAGCAGCGCCGGCAGCGGCCGGCTCGGCGTGCCGAAGGCCTGCAGCGCGAGCATGCTGGCCATCAGCACCGTCAGCATCGCGGCGGCCGCCAGCAGGCCCTCGGTGCGCAGGTCGCTGCGCCTGCGCCAGCGCAGCGTGAGCAGCGGCAGCGCCGCCACCACCAGCAGCAGCGCGTCGAACGTGCGCGACGGCGGCCCGAGCGCCTGCTCGGCCGCCAGTGCCCGTGTCGCCGCGGCCCACACCGCGGTGGCGGGCAGCGCGCCGTGCGCGTCGCCGCCGAGGCTGCTGCCGACGAACACGATGCGGCCCCTGACGTGGCTGCGCAGTCCGGCGTCGTCGGTGATGCCTTGCGCCACCGCCGTCACGCGCATGAAGCCGAGCACCGGTTCGCCGGCCGGCAGGGTCGTCAGCACGCGGCCTTGGCCGTCGAGTGGCCAGCTGCGCGCGCCGAGGTGCACGCGGCCATCGGCATAGCGCAGCGGCGCGTCGGGCTGCAGCGCCTGCAATGCGGCCAGCGGCAGTGAAGGCACGCCGCGGCCGT
>DATIFD010000472.1:0-4214 GCA_035455385.1 Burkholderiaceae bacterium | reverse complement strand
CAGCGTGAAGTCGCTCGCGGCCTGCGCCTGCTGCGCGCGGTTGCGCGCGATGGCGCCTTGCCGCGTGGCCTCCTGCGCCTGCCACAGCGCGGTGCCGAGCCCCAGCGCCAGCGCCAGCAGCACCGCGCTGGCGGCGCCCAGCGGCAGTGCGTGCCGGCGCACGAACTTGACGGCGCGGTACCAGCGGCTGTCGGGCCGCGCCTGCACCGGCAGGCCGTCGAGATGACGCTGCACGTCGGCGGCGAACGACTCGACGCTCGGGTAGCGCGCCTCCGGATCCTTCTTCAGCGCCCTGGCGAGCACGGTGTCGAGGTCGCCGCGCAGCTGCCGCGCGAGCCTGCGGTCGTCGGCCACGCGGCTGCTGGCCAGCGGCACGTCGGCCGACAGGATGGCTTCTTCCAGCGCGGCCATCGACGGCCGGCCGAGCTGATACGGGCGCTGGCCGGTCAGCAGCTCGTAGAGGACGACGCCGAGCGAATAGACGTCGGTGGCCACTGTGACCGGCTTGCACGCCACCTGCTCGGGCGACGCGTAGTCGGGCGTCACCGCGCGGCCCATCAGCTGCGTGAGGTTGGTGGCCGGCGCGTCGTTCTCGAGCAGCTTGGCCACGCCGAAGTCGAGCAGCCGCACCTCGCCCTCGGCCGTCACCAGGATGTTGCTCGGCTTCAGGTCGCGGTGCACGACGAGCCGCGCATGGGCATGCGCCACCGCGTCGGCAATCTGCAGGAACAGCCGCAGGCGTTGCGGCACGTCGAGTTGATGCTCGCGGCAGTACACGTCGACGCTGCGCCCGATCACGAGCTCCATCGCCATCCAGGGCCGGCCGGCGGCCGTGACGCCGGCGTCGTACAGCCGTGCGATGCGTGGGTGCTGCAGCGCGCCGAGGATGTCGCGCTCGCGCGCCATCCGCTGGGCCAGCCCCATGGCCCACGCGGTGCGCGGCAGCTTCAGTGCGACCTGTCGCTGCAGCACGCCGTCGGCGCGTTCGGCCAGCCACACGGTGGCCATGCCGCCGGCGCCGAGCTCGCTGACCAGCCGGTACGGGCCGACCTCGTCGCCCGGCAAGTCCGGCTGCGTGTCGGGCGCGGCAGCGTCGTCGAGCACCACGGCGATCGGCCGCTGCATGAAGGTGTCGGTTTCGACCGACGAGCGCGCGAGCAGCGCGCTCAGCACCGGGACGAACGATTGCTGCTCGGGCGGCAGCGTGCGCAACCAGTCGTCGCGCTCGTGCAGCGGCAGCGCCAGTGCGGCTTCGAGCAGGGAATTGATGCGCCGCAGGCGTTCGGGGTCGGCGGCGAAGTCGTCTTTCAAGGCGTGGCGGCGGGGCGGGCTGCGGGTTTACCACGCAATGCGAACCGAATCCAGGACATGGCTCCGCCCGCGGAAAGTGCGCCGGGTTCACGCGGCGCGAAGACGGCGCGTCAGCGGCGCAGCACCTGCAGCGCCAGCGCCACCACCACCAGTCCGAACCCGACCAGATCGGCTTGCCAGCCCGGGTAGACGAGCGCGACGCCGGCGACCAGCAGCATCCAGCGTTCGAGCTGCGTAGCCTTCTTCAATGCCCAGCCCTGGAAGCCGCCGGCCAGCGCGGCGATGCCCACCGCTGCGGTCAGCGTCACCTCGGCGATCGACCACCAGTTGGCGCTGGCCAGCGACTTGACCGATCCCATCAGCAGCAGGCCCTGGCCGCTGGGGTCGAGTACGAACATGAACGGCACCAGGAACGCCGGCACCGTGTACTTCCAGCACTGCAGCGTGGTCTTGTACGGATCGCCGCCGGTGATCGCGGCGGCGGCGAACGGCGACAGCGCGGTCGGCGGCGACACCTCGGACAGCACCGCGTAGTAGAAGATGAACATGTGAGCCGCGAAATCGGGCACGCCGAGCTTGATCAGCGCCGGCGCGGCGATCACCGCGCAGATGATGTAGCTCGCGGTCACCGGCACCGCCAGGCCGACGATCCACACCACCAGCGACGTGAAGACCGCGGTCAGCAGCAGCGAGCCGCCGGCGTAGTCGATCACGATCGAGCTGAACTTCAGCCCGAGCCCGGTCAGCGTGACGACGCCGACGATGATGCCGGCACCGGCGCAGGTGGCCGCGACGTTGAGCACGCCGATCGAACCGCCTTCCATCGCCTTGACGAATGGCGACTGGAACAGGTGCTTCTTCCACGAGCGTTGCGACGTGAGCAGCTCGTACGGCAGCAGCGATGTGTCGCGACGCAGGAAGCTGGTGACGAACGACACCACGGTGGCCCAGAACACCGACAGCACCGGCGAGAAGCCGAGCAGCATGAACGCGACGATCGACACCAGCGACAGGAAGTGGAACCAGTAGCGGCGCGACAGCGTCCACACCGACTCGAGCTTGCCGAAGTCGACGTTGCGCATGCCGAGCTTGCGTGCATCGATCTCCACCATCAGGAACAGCGCCAGGTAGTACAGCAGCGTCGGCACCACCGCCATCAGCAGCACGTCGAGGTACGAGATCTTCAGGAACTCGGCGATCAGGAACGCCGCCGCACCGAGCACCGGCGGCGAGATGATCGCGCCGAGGCCGCCCGCGGCGAGCAACCCGCCGGCGGCGTTCTTCTCGTAGCCGACCTTGGCCAGCATCGGGTAGGCCACCGCTCCCAGGGTCACCGTGGTGGCCACGCCCGAGCCCGACGGGCCGCCCAGCAGGAACGACGCCAGCACCACGGTGCGTCCGGCCCCGGTGGGCTTGCCGCCCATCGCGGAGAACGAGAAGTCGATGTAGAACTTGCCGGCGCCGGAGTACTGCAGGAATGCGCCAAAGATCGTGAACAGGATGATCAGCGACGACGACACGTCGATCGCGACGCCGTAGATGCCCTCGAGGGTCATGTACATCACGCCGACCAGGCGACTGACCTCGTAGCCCTTGTGCGTCCACGGCGCGGGCAGGTAGGGCCCGAGCAGGGCGTAGGCCACGAAGCACAGCGTCACCACCGGCATCACCCAGCCGCTGGAGCGGCGCATCGCCTCGAGCACCAGAACGATCAGCGCGATGCCGAGGGCCACGTCCCACGGCTCGGGCGAGGTGTTGCGGTCGGTGAAGTCGTCGCCGCCGTGGATCAGGTAGACGACGATGGCGATAGAGAGGGCGAAGGCGATCCAGTCCCACCACATCACCCGGTGCCGGAAGCGCGGCGCGATCGGGTACACCAGCATGCACAGGCACAGCACGAACGCGACGTGGATCGGCCGCAGCGTCTGCGTCGGCACGATCGCATAAGCCGTGTACAGGTGGAAGGCCGACATCACGAACGCGATGCCGACCACCAGAACGTTGAGCCAGCCCTTGTGTCGGCTGGCTGCGCCTTCCTCGGCCTCGACGTATTCCTCGGCCTTCTTCAGCGCTTCGTCGCTGACCGCGGCGCCGGCTCGCGCCGCGTCGTCCGTCGGACCGCCGGGCGCAGCGGCGCTCAATTGACCTTGATGCCCTTCTCGGCGAAGTACTTGGCGGCGCCCGGGTGGAACGGTATCGGCGAGGCCGAGGCCTTCTGGTTCTCCAGCTTGAAATTCATCGCTTCCTTGTGCACGGCGATCAGGTCGTCGCGCCGCTCGAAGATGGTCTTGACGATGTTGTAGGCCGTCTTGTCGTCCATCGACTCGCTGGCCACCAGGATGTTCATCACCGTGGCCTGCTTGTTGTCGTGATCCATGCCCTTGTAGGTCTCCTTCGGGATCACGTCCTCGACGTAGAGGTTGCCGTACTTCTTGTTCATCTTCGCCACTGCCTCGGCGTGGTCGACCATCACGATCTTCGTGCCGGGCGTGTTGGCGAGGTCGGTCACCGCGGCGGTCGGCAGCCCACCGACCCAGAAGAAGGCGTCGATCTTGCCGTCCTTGATCGCGTTGACCGACTCGGCCACGCCCAGGCGCTCGCGGGTGACGTCCTTGTCCTTGTCGATGCCTTCGGCCTCGAACAGCCGAAACGCCATCACCTCGGTGGCGCTGCCCGGCGACCCCGTGGACACACGCTTGCCCTTGAGGTCGGAGAACTTGCGGACGCCGCGGCCCTCGACGCTGACCACGTGCATGCGGTTGGGGTACAGGATCATCAAGGTCTTGACGCCGACCTTGTGGCCTTTGAACTTGTCCTCGCCGCGTGCGGCGTCCTGCGCGGCGTCGGCCATCGACAGCGCGATGTAGGGCTTGCCGCTGCCTATGAGCTTGAGGTTGTCCACC
>DATIFD010000471.1:0-2458 GCA_035455385.1 Burkholderiaceae bacterium | reverse complement strand
GAGCTGCCGTTGCCCGCGGGACGCCAGCGCCTGCGCGTTGCCGGCATCTGGCGTGACTACGCGCGTCAATTCGGCGCGGTGGTGATCGCACCTGCGCTGTGGCAACGCCACGGCGGCGATGCGGGCCTCAACGAGGCCGCGCTGTGGCTGAGCCCGGATGCCGATGCCGCCGCGGTGCTGCAGGGGCTGCGCAGCCTGGCCGGCGACGTGCCGGTCGAGACCGCCAGCGCGGGCGAGCTGCGCGCGATGTCGTTGACCATCTTCGACCGCAGCTTCGCGGTCACGCGCTACCTGCAGGCGGTGGCGATCGCGGTCGGATTGGTCGGCGTGGCCGCCAGCCTGTCGGCACAGGTGCTGGCGCGACGCCGCGAGTTCGGCCTGCTGATCCACCTCGGGCTGACGCGACGCCAGATCCTGGTCATCGTGGCCGGCGAGGCCGCGGCCTGGCTCGTCGCCGGCGTGGCCTTGGGCATCGCGATCGGCATCGCCGTCAGCGTGGTACTGGTGCACGTGGTCAACCCGCAGAGCTTTCACTGGACGATGCCGCTGCACGTGCCATGGCTTCGCGTGGTCGCGCTCGGGGCCGTCGTGCTGCTGCTCGGCGTGGTCACCGCGGCATGGACCGCGCGGCGCGCGGCATCGCGTGCCGCGGTGCTCGCGGTGAAGGAGGACTGGTGAAGCGCCGCGCGCTGCTGCTGGCGGCGCCGGCCGTCGCGTTGGCCCAGCCGGAGGGCGACGACGATGCCGTCCGCGCCGGCCGTGAGCTGCGCTTTCCACACGACCATGGCGCGCATCCCGGATCGCGCACCGAGTGGTGGTACGCCACCGGGGCGCTGCAAGGGCCGCAGGCGCCGATCGGCTTTCAGGTCACGTTCTTTCGCCACCGCACCGGCCTGGCCGAGGCGCTGCCCGGCCGCTTCGCGCCGCGGCAGCTGCTGTTCGCGCACGCGGCGCTCAGCGATGTGGCAGCGCGCACGCATCGGCAGGCGCAGCGCGCGCAGCGCTGGTCGGGTGACGAGCGAGCCGACGACGCCTACGCGCGCCGCGGCGACACCGACGTGCGGCTCGGCCACTGGTTCCTGCACCGCGAAGCGTCGCCCTCGGGTGGCCGCTACCGCGCGCATGTCGGCGGCGCCGACGCGCCGTTCGACTTGCGGCTCGAGCTGGTCGAAACGCAACCGCTGCTGCTGCAGGGCACGCGCGGCTTCTCGCGCAAAGGCCCGGAGCCGCAGCAGGCCAGCCTCTACTACAGCGTGCCGCAATTGCAGGTGCGGGCGCAGCTCGACCGCGACGGCCGCCGGGCGTCGCTGCAAGGTCGCGCCTGGCTCGACCACGAGTGGAGCGACGAGTACCTCAGCGCCGACGCGGTCGGCTGGGACTGGATCGGCTTCAACCTCGACGACGGTGCCGCGCTGATGGCCTTCCGGCTGCGGCGCGCCGACGGCAGCGCGTTGTGGGCCGGTGGCAGCCACCGCGGTGCCGATGGGCGCCTGCGCGTGTTCGCACCCGACGAGGTGCGTTTCACGCCGCAGCGGTGGTGGACCAGCGCCGCATCGCAGGCGCGCTATCCGGTGCAATGGTCGATCGACACCCCGGCCGGACGCTGGAGCGTGCGCGCGTTGCTCGATTCGCAGGAGCTCGATGGGCGATTGAGCAACGGCGCCGTCTACTGGGAGGGTTTGTCCGACCTGCTCGACGAGCACGGCCGCCGCGTGGGCCGCGGCTATCTCGAGATGACCGGCTACGCCGGGCGGCTGGCGATGTAGCGCATGTCACGCCGCGAGTGCGGCGCCCTTCTCCTGCGCGATCAGCTGCGCCAGCACGCGCCGGAAGTGCGCCAGCGGTGCGTCGGCGGCGATCGGGTGCATGCGGAACGCCGGGTCGGCCTCGAACGTGCGCTGCTGCTGTTCGATGATCGCCTTGTCCTCGTGGAAGCCCTCGACCATCGAATCGTGCAGCGACAGCGCGATCGTCGGGTCGTCGAGGTTCCAGTTGTGCAGGTAGTTCCAGAAGAAGTGCGTGGTCTTCGCCGTCTCGGGGGTGAAGAACTGGCAGTTGCGGTACTGGCGGGCCTGCGAGATGTCGCCGCGCTCGATGCCCGACCCCGCCGGCGCGAAGCCCGACTCCAGGAAGAAGATGCCCGGGACGTGCATCGTGCCGACGTTCCAGCGGTCGATGCGCGCGTCGCTGCGCGTCACCTTGCGGTGGAACGGCGGCACCTCGGCGTTCATGTGCATGCGCTTGACGCGAAAGCCGCGCGGCTGGCGCTCGACCTCGACCGGCCGGGTCTTGAACGCGTACTCCTCCGACCCGCCGAGCGTGTGCCGGTGCACGAACGCCAGGTGCGCAAAGTCGGCCAGGTTGTCGACGATCAGCAGGTAGTTGGCGTCGTAGTGGAGGTAGTCGGGCACGCCGCGCCAGCCCGGCTCGCGCAGGTACGGGAAGTCGACGATCAGGG
>DATIFD010000470.1:0-3286 GCA_035455385.1 Burkholderiaceae bacterium | reverse complement strand
ATTTGCCGCGCGCGCAGCGGCTGGCGCGGTCCGATGCGACGGTGGCGCGTTCACGGGGCGCGGATGATACGCGCGACGGTCGGCGGGCCGGGCCGTCGTGTCGCTGCGGCACAATCGCGGCCAGCATGAGCGTCGTGTTCCCGCATACCTTCGTTCCCTGGTTCCGCTCGGTCGCGCCCTACATCCACGCCTACCACGGCAAGACATTCGTCGTCGGACTGGTCGGCGAGGCCATTGCCGCGGGCAAGCTCAACGCCTTCGTGCAGGACCTCGCGATCCTCAACGCGATGGGCATCAAGCTGGTGCTGGTGCACGGCTTCCGTCCGCAGGTGAACGAGCAGCTCAAGGCCAAGGGCCAGGTGTCGCGCTTCTCGCATGGCCAGCGCATCACCGACGAGATCGCGCTCGATTCCGCGCAGGAGGCCGCGGGCCAGCTGCGGTTCGAGATCGAGGCGGCATTCTCGCAGGGCCTGCCCAACACGCCGATGGCCAATGCCGCCGTGCGCGTGGTGTCGGGCAATTTCCTCACCGCGCGGCCGGTGGGCGTCGTCGACGGCGTGGACTTCATGCACAGTGGCGTCGTGCGCCGCGTCGACGCGGCGGCGATGCGGCGTGCCATCGACGGCGACGCCATCGTGCTGCTGTCGCCGTTCGGCTTCTCGCCGACCGGCGAGGCGTTCAACCTGACGATGGAGGATGTGGCCACGTCGACGGCGATCGCACTGCAGGCCGACAAGCTGCTGTTCGTCACCGAGGTGCCTGGCATTCGCGAGCAGCCCGACGACCCCGAGTCGGACATCGACACCGAGCTGGCCTTGGTGGATGCGCGTCGGCTGCTCGCGCAGTCGAATCAACCGGACCAGCCGGGCAACGCCGCGTTCTACCTGCGCCAGTGCGTGCGGGCCTGCGAGGGCGGCGTCGAGCGCTCGCACATCCTGCCGTTCGCGGTCGACGGAGCCATCCTGCAAGAGGTGTTCACGCACGACGGCATCGGCACCATGGTGGTCGACGAGAAGCTGGAGACCCTGCGCGAGGCCGGCGCCGACGACGTCAGCAGCATCCTGGCGCTGATCGAGCCGTTCGAGCGCGACGGCACGCTGGTCAAGCGCGGTCGCACCGAGATCGAACGCGACATCGGCAACTACATGGTGATCGAGCACGACGGGGTGATCTTCGGCTGCGTGGCGCTGTACCCTTACCCCGAGTCGCACACCGGCGAAATGGCCGCGCTGACGGTGTCGCCCAACGTGCAGGGCCAGGGCGACGGCGAGCGGCTGCTCAAGCGCGCCGAACAGCGAGCCCGCAGCATGGGGCTCGATAGCATCTTCGTGCTGACCACCCGCACGATGCACTGGTTCATCAAGCGCGGCTTCCAGCAAGTCGACGCCGACTGGCTGCCCGAGGCGCGCAAGCGCAAGTACAACTGGGATCGCCGCTCGCAGGTGCTGGTCAAGAAGCTGACCTGACGCCGCGGCGATCGCCCGACTCACTGGAGCACGAGATGGCACGCACCGTTCATTGCGCCTACCTGAAGAAGGACGCCGAGGGGCTGGACTTTCCCACCGACCCGGGCGAACTCGGCAAGCGCATCTACAACGAGATCAGCAAGGAAGCCTGGGCGATGTGGCTGCGCCACCAGACCATGCTGGTCAACGAAAACCGGCTCAATCTGGCTGATCAACGGGCCCGGCAATACCTGTCGCGGCAGATGGAGCAGTTTCTCTTCGGCGGCGGCGCCGACAAACCGGCGGGTTATGTCGAGCCCACGAAGTAACCCGCGCGTCAGTCCCTCGCCGCAACGGTTGAAGGATCACGCTGGCCCGATCGACGGGCCGCGCTACTGATTCGCGGGTTTTCCAAGCCCGGCACTGCAAACCCCAATAGGTTGGGCGGCAGCCAACTGTATATATTCACCGAGGGTCGAATTACCCGGGAGGCTTGGTATGTCGAGTCTGGCCGAACTCATTGAGCAAAAGGCTGCGCTGGAAAAGCGCATCGCGGAGGCTCAAACCCAAGAGCGCGCCGCGGCGATTGCCCAGATCAGGCTATTGATGGATCAACACGGGCTCACGCTGGCCGACCTCGGCGGCAGGGCCGTCGCGGCCAAGTCGGGCAGCAAGGCCGGACCGCGCAAAGGAAGCAAGGTGCCGATCAAGTACCGCGACCCCGCCACCGGCAACGCCTGGAGTGGCCGCGGCTTGCAGCCGAAATGGCTGCAGGCCGCGCTGGCGCAGGGACGGCAGCTGAGCGATTTCGCGGTGTAGCGCGCCGCCGTCCCCGCCGAGGCTGCCGTGGCAACGGCTGATTCGCTGGATTTCGCGTCTGCCCGTCTCGCAGCGTTGGCCCGCAGCGGCGTGTTGTTGCTGGCCTGCGCCGTGCTCACCCGCCTGGGTGTCACCACGGCCGACGATCACAGGCTGATCGCCACGTTCGCGCCGGCAGTCGGTCTGGCATGGGCCGCGCTGATGCGCTGGGGTCCCTCGGCGACCCCTGGGCTCTGGCTGGGGCTTGCGGCCGGCTTCATCTGGGCGGGTGCGCCGTGGTCGCTGGCGCTGGCGCTGGCCACCGGCCAGGCATTGGGCGCGCTAGTCGCCGCGTTCTGGTTGGGCCGCGCCGGATTCGACGCGCGCCTGGAGCAACCACGCGACCTCTGGTTGCTGCTCGGTGCCGTCCTGTGCGGCGGAGCCGTTCTGAGTGCAGCCAACGCCGCCACCTGGATGATGCTGGCCGGGCGCATCTCGATGCTGGACCTCGCTGGTGCATGGCTGTCGTGGTGGTTCGGCGAGGCCACCGGTCTGCTCGTGGTGGGCGTGGCGTTGCTGGCGTTGCCGCAGGTGGTGACGGTCGGCGTCGGCTCGCCGCGTTGGGTGGGCGATGCGGCTTTGCTGCTGGCGCTGGCGCTTTCGCTCGGGCTGGTGGTCGACGCGCTGGCCAACGGCCGGTTGAGTCTGTTGCCGTTCGCCATGCTGCCGCTGGTGGCCTTGGCGTGGCTGGCGTTGCGCAGCGGCCTGGCCCTGCCGGCCGCTGGCCTGGCGGTGATGGCGATGCTGGCCGCTGCGCTGCTGGCGGGTGGTTCGCGCGCGCTGGGACAAGTCGCCGCCACCCTGGGCGTGCGCTCGATGTGGTCGTGCCTGGCGTTGGCCCAGGCGCTGGTGCTGCTGGTGCACGTGTTCGCCGGGCGGGCGCGCAGCGCCGCGCAACGGTTCGAGCTTGCGCTCGAGAGCGCCGACTTCGGCGTTGCGGACTGGCGGCTCGGTGCCGGCGTGTCCTACACGTCGCGGCGCTG
>DATIFD010000469.1:0-7710 GCA_035455385.1 Burkholderiaceae bacterium | reverse complement strand
TCGGCCACCTGTGCGACTACGTGCTGTGGGACGAAGCCTGGATCGGCTACAACGCGTTCCACCCGCTGTTCGAAGGCCACAGCCCGATGCGGCTGAAGGACCTGAAGCCCGAGACCTGCGGCCTGTTCTCGACGCAGTCGGTGCACAAGCAGGGCGCCGGCTTCTCGCAGGCTAGCCAGATCCACAAGCGCGACGATCACCTGCAGGGGCAGCGGCGCTACGTCGATCACAAGCGCTTCAACGAGTCGTTCCTGCAGCACGCGTCGACCTCGCCGTTCTATCCGCTGTTCGCGTCGCTCGACGTCAACGCCAAGATCCACGAGGGCAAGGGCGGCGAGATGCTGTGGGACCGCTGCATCGAACTGGGCATCGAGACGCGCAAGAAGCTGCGCGAGTTCGGCCAGCACTACGCGCGCACCGCGCGCGACCCGCAGGAGCAGTGGTTCTTCGACCCCTTCGTGCCCGACCGGGTGACGGTGCGCGGCTCGGCGTTCGGCGCTGACGCGGTCGACGTGCCGTGGGAGAGCCTGCCCACCGCACTGATCAAGCGCGAGCAGCAGTGCTGGAACTTCCATCCCGAGGCGAGTTGGCACGGCTATGCCGGCTACGCGCCGGAGTACGCGATGGTCGACCCCAACAAGCTGATGCTGCTGACGCCGGGCATCGACCGCAAGACCGGCCAGTACCTCGACTTCGGGGTGCCGGCCACCGTGGTGGCCAACTACCTGCGCGAACAGCGCGTGGTGCCCGAGAAGTGCGACTTGAACAGCATCCTGTTCCTGATGACCCCGGCCGAGGACGAAAGCAAGCTCAACAGCCTGATCGCCAAGCTGGTCAAGTTCAAGAACCTGTGGGATGCCGACGCGCCGCTGGCCGAGGTGCTGCCGTCGCTCGCCGCCGCCAACAGCGAGCGCTACGCCGGCTACTCGATCCGCAAGGTGTGCAACGAGATGCACGCCTTCTACAAGGGCTGCGACATCAAGGAGCTGCAGAAGCAGTGCTTTCGCGCGTCGAGCTTTCCCGAGCTGGCGATGTCGCCGCAGGACGCCTACCGCGCGCTGGTGGGCAACGATGTCGACTACGTGCCGCTCGACCAGGTGAAAGGCCGCGTCGCGGCGACGCTGGCGCTGATCTACCCGCCGGGCATCGGCGTCATCGTGCCCGGCGAGCGCTGGGACGAGCGCGCGCAACCGATGCTCGAGTACTTCCGTGCGTTCGAGGAGTCGTTCAACCGCTTCCCGGGCTTCAACTACGAGGTGCAGGGCGTGTACCAGGAGAGGGTGGACGGGCGCATCCGCTTCCACACCTACGTGGTGCGGGAATCGCGCCAGCAGAACCGCTAAGGAGACCGCGTCATGGCCCAGCAACAGAAGAAGATGAACGTCATGCAGCTGACGTTCATCGTCACCGTGAACATGATGGGTTCGGGCATCATCATGCTGCCCTCCAACATGGCGAAGGTCGGCGCGATCTCGCTGCTGTCGTGGATCGTCACCGCGCTCGGTTCGCTGGCCATTGCCTACGGCTTCGCGCAGGCAGGCATTTTCAACCAGCGCACCGGCGGTCTGGCCGCGTATGCCGAGGACGCCTACGGCAAGGACGGCTACTTCCAGGTCTTCTTCCTGTACTTCCTGTCGCTGGCGATCGCCAACGTCGCGGTGGCGAGCTCCGCGCTCGGCTACCTGGCGGCGTTCTTCCCGGCGCTGACCGCCACCCCGGTGGCCACGTGCATCGGCGTGATCGCGCTGCTGTGGCTCACCACGGTGGCCAACTTCGGCGGCCCGGGCCTCACCGGCAAGATCGGCTCGGTCAGCGTGTGGGGGGTCATCCTGCCGGTGGGCTTTCTCTCGATCGCCGGCTGGATCTGGTTCAGCGGCTCGACCTTTTCCGCCGCGTGGAACCCGAAGGGCATCGGCTTGGCCGAAGGCATGGGCTCGAGCATCTCGCTGACGTTGTGGGCCTTCCTCGGCATGGAGTCGGCGTCGCAGAACGCCTCGGCGGTCGAGAACCCCAAGCGCGACGTGCCGCTGGCGTGCATGTTCGGCACCCTCGGCGCCGCGGCGGTCTACATCCTGTCGACCGCGGTGATCCAGGGCATCGTGCCCAATGCCGAGCTGGCCGAATCGACCGGCCCGTTCGGCCTGGCCTACGCCAAGATGTTCAATCCGATGGTCGGCCAGATCGTGATGGCGCTGGCGGTGATGGCGTGCGTCGGCTCGCTGCTCGGCTGGCAGTTCACGCTCGCGCAGACTGCCAAGGACGCCGCCGACACCAAGATGTTCCCGGCCATTTTCGGCAAAGCCAACTCGATGGGTGCACCGATCGCCGGCATGGTGATCATGGGCGTCGTGCAGTCGATCTTGGCGCTGTCCACCATCTCGCCCGATCTCAACAAGCAGTTCTCGGCGCTGGTCAACCTCGCGGTGGTCACCAACGTGCTGCCATACATCATTGCGCTGTCGGCACTGTTCGTGATGATGCGTGATGCCAAAGTGGAACAACGAACGTGGCGCATCAACGCGTTCGTCGCGGCAGTGGCGATCCTGTACTCGGTGTACGCACTGTATGCCTCGGGCAAGGACGCCGTGATGGGCGGCATGCTGGTGATGGCCATCGGCTACCTGATCTACGGCTTCCTAGCGCCGCGCTTCACGGCGGCGCCGGCGGCGGTGCGCGCATCGTGAACACGTCGGCCGCTCAAGTGAAAGGAACGACCATGCAAACCAACCTCGCGCATGTGTTGCAGCGACTGGTCGCGCGTGCCGCGCTGTTCGGCGCGCTGTTGTGCATCGGCGCCGCGGCGTCGGCCGCCGGCACGCTCGACAAGATCAAGGAGTCCGGCAAGCTGACCCTGGGGTACAGCAGCGATGCACGGCCGTTCTCCTACGCCGACGCGGGCAAGCCCGCGGGCTACGGGGTGGAACTGTGCAACAAGGTGGCCGACGCGCTGAAGAGCGACCTGAAGCTCGCCTCGCTGGCGGTCGACTTCGTGGCGCTGTCGCGCGACGAGGCGTTCCGTGCCGTCGAGCTGGGCCGGGCCGATCTGCTGTGCGGCGCGGTGCCGACGCTCGAGCGGCGCGCGCTAGTCGACTTCTCGATCCCGATCATCCTCAGCGGCACCGGCGTGGCGATTCGCAGCGATGCGCCGCTGCGGCTGGTGCAGGCGCTGTCGGGCGTCGAGTCGGCTTACCCGATCTGGCGCGGCTCGACCGACCAGGCGCCGCAGCGCGTGGTGCTCGCGGTCGTGGGCGGCGCGCCGCTCGAGAAGGCGTTGGCCAGCAAGCTGAAGGAGCGCCGCATCGTCGCCGACGTGATCTCGGTCAAGGACGTCGACGCCGGCTTGCAGGCGTTGATTGCGGGCACGGCACAGGCGTTCTTCAGCGACCGCGCGCTGCTGCTCGATGCGGCGGCGCGCCAGCCGGCCGGCGAACTGGTGGTGCTCGACCGCATCTATCGCCGCGAGATCGTGGCGCTGGCGATGCGCCGCAACGACGACGACCTGCGGCTCGCGGTCGACCGCGCGCTGACCCGCCTGTACCGCTCTCAGGAGATCAACGCCATCTACGCCAAGTACTTCGGCGCGCCCACCGCCGGTGTGCTCGACTTCTTCCAACTGGTGGCACTGCCGGATTGACGACGGCGCGGGCCATCGGGCTGCATAGATTCACGTCGGAGCAAGCCATGCACAAACTCGGAGTTCACAGCGAAGTCGGAAAGCTGCACACGGCAATGGTGTGCCGTCCGGGCCTCGCCCATCAGCGGCTGACGCCGGGCAATGCCGAGGAGCTGCTGTTCGACGACATGCTCTGGGTGCCCGAGGCGCAGCGCGACCACCACGACTTCGTGCTGAAGATGCGCGAGCGCGGCACCGAGGTGATCGACCTGCACGAGATGCTGGCCGAGACGCTGCAGGACAAGGCCGCGCGCGCCTGGGTGCTCGACCGCCGGCTCACCGTCAACGACGTCGGTCTGGGCGTGAAGCCGCTGCGCGCCTGGCTCGACGAGATGCCGGCCAAGCAGCTGGCCGAGCACCTGATCGGCGGCATCGCGGTGCTCGACGTGCCCAAGAGCGAGTGGTCGAAGATGCTCGAGGAGGCCTACGGCGGCACCGAGTTCCTGCTGCCACCGGTGCCCAACACGCTTTTCCAGCGCGACCCGAGCTGCTGGATCTACGGTGGCGTGACGGTCAACCCGATGTACTGGCCGGCGCGCAAGCCCGAGACGCTGCTGCAGCGCGCGGTCTACAAGTTCCATCCGCGCTTCAAAGGCCAGGTGACGATCTGGTGGGGCGACTCCGACGAGTCGTTCGGCGCGTCGTCGCTCGAGGGCGGCGACGTGATGCCGGTGGGCAAGGGCGTCGTGCTGATCGGCATGGGTGAGCGCACGACCCGGCAGGCGGTATTCCAAGTGGCCAGCAAGCTGTTCGAGGCCAAGGCCGCCGAACGCGTGATCGCCTGCCTGATGCCCAAGAGCCGTGCCGCGATGCACCTGGACACCGTGTTCAGCTTCTGCAACCGCGACCTCGTCACCGCCTTCCGCGAAGTGGCCGACCAGGTGCGCTGCTACAGCGCCCGGGCCGACGGCAAGGGCGGCATCGAGGTGCACGCCGACAAGGGGCACCTGTTCGACGTGGTGCGCGACGCGCTCGGGCTGAAGGAACTGAGGGTCGTCGAGACCGGCGGCAACGCCTGGCAGGCGCAGCGCGAGCAGTGGGACGACGGCAACAACGTCGTCGCGCTCGAGCCCGGCGTGGTGGTCGCGTACGACCGCAACACCCACACCAACACGCTGCTGCGCAAGGCCGGCGTCGAGGTCATCACGGTGCGCGGCGCCGAGCTCGGCCGCGGCCGCGGCGGCGGCCACTGCATGACCTGCCCGATCTCGCGCGACCCGGCATTCTGAGCAGCGCTTCTCCCCCACCATTCGTTCAAGGAAGCTGTCATGGCATTCAACCTTCGCAATCGCTCGCTGCTCACCGTTCAGGACTACACGCAGCGCGAGTTTCGCTATCTGCTCGACCTGGCCCGCGACCTCAAGCGGGCCAAGTACGCGCGCACCGAGCAGCGCCACCTGCAGGACAAGGAGATCGTGTTGATCTTCGAGAAGACATCCACGCGCACGCGCTGCGCGTTCGAGGTCGCCTGCCACGACCAGGGAGCCAACGTCACCTACCTCGATCCGTCGGGCTCGCAGATCGGGCACAAGGAGTCGTTCAAGGACACCGCACGCGTGCTCGGCCGCATGTTCGATGCCATCGAGTACCGCGGCGCCAGCCAGGGCGGCGTCGAGACGCTGGCCAAGTACGCCGGCGTGCCGGTGTTCAACGGCCTCACCGACGAATACCACCCGACGCAGATGCTGGCCGACGTGATGACGATGCGCGAGCACAGCGACAAGCCGATCCAGCAGATCAAGTACGCGTTCATGGGCGATACCCGCAACAACATGGGCCACTCGCTGATGATCGTCGGCTGCATGATGGGCATGGACGTGCGAATCTGCGGGCCGAAGAAGTTGTGGCCGGCCGACGAGTACGTGAAGATCGCGCGCGAGCTCGAGGCCCGCTACGGCGCCAAGCTGACGATCACCGACGACCCGAAGGCGGCGGTCAAGGACGTCGACTTCATCCACACCGACGTCTGGGTGTCGATGGGCGAGCCCAAGGAGGTCTGGAAGGAGCGCATCGAGCTGCTGATGAAGTACCAGGTCAACGCCGCGCTGATGAAGTCCAGCGGCAACCCGCAGGTCAAGTTCATGCACTGCCTGCCGGCGTTCCACGACACCGAGACCAAGATGGGCAAGGACATCGCTGAAAACTACGGCATCAAGGACGGCCTCGAGGTGACCGACGAGGTGTTCGAGTCGGAGGCCAACATCGCCTTCGAGCAGGCCGAGAACCGGCTGCACACGATCAAGGCGATCCTGGTCGCGACGCTGGGAGACTGATGGACCCACCCCCGAAGCGGCCGACGGCCGCTTCCCCCTCGAGGGGCCGACACCAGCGGCCCGGCGGAGCCGGTTCCGCGGTGTCCACTTGGGAAAACCTGCGTTCTTGCGTTGAGGGGCTGCACGAAGGTGCGATGGAGCTACTGACATGCTGATAGTGACAGCCCTGGGCGGCAACGCCCTCCTGCGCCGCGGCGAAGAGATGAGCGCCGAGAACCAGCGGCGCAACGTGCAGACGGCGGCGAAGTCGCTGGCGCCGGTGGCGATGCAGCACGATCTGGTGGTCGGCCACGGCAACGGGCCGCAGGTGGGCCTGCTGGCGCTGCAGGGCGCGGCCTACAGCAAGGTCGAGACCTATCCGCTCGACGTGCTGGGCGCGCAGACCGAAGGGATGATCGGCTACATGATCGAGCAGGAGCTCGGCAACCTGGTGCCGTTCGAGCGTCCGTTCGCAACGCTGCTGACGATGGTCGAGGTCGACGCCAACGACCCGGCGTTCAAGAACCCGACCAAGTTCATCGGCCCGGTGTACGGCAAGGACGAGGCCGACCGCCTCGCAGCCGAAAAGAAGTGGGCGTTCAAGCAGGACGGTGACAAGTGGCGCCGCGTCGTCGCGTCGCCCGAGCCCAAGCGCATCTTCGAGCTGCGCCCGATCAAGTGGCTGCTCGAGAAGCACACCATCGTCATCGCCGCCGGCGGCGGCGGCATCCCGGCGGCGTACGAGCCCGGCAAGGAGCGCAAACTGGCGGGCATCGAGTGCGTGATCGACAAGGACCTGGCCACCGAACTGCTCGCGCGCGAGCTCGGCGCCGACCTGCTGGTGATGCTCACCGACGCCGACGCGGTGTACGTCGACTGGGGCAAGCCGACGCAGAGGGCGATCCGCCGCGCCAGCCCCGACGCGATGGGGCAGTTCCAGTTTCCGGCCGGTTCGATGGGCCCGAAGGTCGAGGCGGCGTGCCGCTTCGTGCGCGCCACCGGCAAGCGCGCGGCGATCGGCGAACTGTCGCAGCTGTCGAACATCATCGACGGCAAGGCCGGCACGACGATCACGCGCGAGGCCGGCGGCATCGAGTACGCCGCGACCCGTTGATGCGGGCTACTCCTTGAACCAGGTCATCTGCGTCGTGGTGGCGAGCAGCCGGCCGTTGCGGCCCCAGACCTGCGCGATCTGATCGCCGAAGTTGCGCGAGAAGGTGTGCGCGTCGACGGTGCCGAGCACCGGCGCAGCGGCCTGCGCCGCGAGGTCGGCGGCGCTGGCGTGGAAGTGCACCGTCATCGTCACGGTGCCGGCCGGCACCATCGTGCCGCGCACGTGGAACGCGCGCACGAAGAACACGTCGCACAGCGCGGCCAGCGACGCGAAGTCGATCGCGCGCGGCGGACGGTCGCACACCCACAGCGTGGAGTGGGCGCTGCGCAGCGTGTCGTACGCCTGCGTCTGCGGCCGCCAGGGGCCGTGCACGAAGCGGAAGTCGTAGCGCTGCAGCCAGGCCAGGCGGCCGTCGGTCGGCAGCGACGCCACCGCCTCGGGCGGCGGCACCTCGGGCATGGTGGCGACCTGGTGCGCCCAGGTGTCGCGGCGCAGCGCCAGCACCACGCTGGCGGTGGCGACGATGGCGTCGCCCTGCAGCATCTCGATGCTCGCGTGTCGCACCGACTTGCCGGCCCGCGCCGTGCGCACGTCGATCGCGAAGGCGCCGGGCGCCAGCGCCGCGCAGTAGTTGACCGTGAGCGCCACCGGCTCGACGCCTTCGGGTTGGT
>DATIFD010000468.1:0-8056 GCA_035455385.1 Burkholderiaceae bacterium | reverse complement strand
CCGGGCAGCGCCTGCGGCTGCAGCGCCAACGCCAGCGCCGACTCGCAGACGAACTTCGTCGTCGCGCGGTTGCCGGGGTCGCCCTGGCCGGCGATGCGGCCGCGGACCACCTTGCCGCTGGCTGCCTTGCCGACGAGCTCGCAGCGAAACGATCCACCGTCCATCGTGCGCTCGGAGGGACCCTGTCCGGGCGCCACGGCCATGGACCGGGCGAGTGCACGCCCGCTCTTCAAGCGCATCGCCGCCTGTGCCATGCCCATGCCCACGCTGACGCCGGCGGCCGCCGCGGCGGCGAGCGGACCTCTGCCGAAACGCATGTACTCCTGATAGCTGAAGTGCGCACCGTAGGCAGCGTCGCCACGCGCCTTCAGCAGCGCCGCCGTGCGGCGGACCACGCGCGTGTTGATCGGCCCCATCACGAACGGCCCGACCCACGCGTCGAAATCGGCGTCGCGATGCGGCGCCACGGGGTCGGCATGCTCGGCAGCGTCGCGCGGCGCGGTGCCCGGCGGATTGAGCAGGAACAGGTCGGCGAGCATCCGGTCCTGGCCCGACTCCATCAAGTTCAAGGCCGATGCCAGCGTGCCTCCGTTGAGACCGCCGCGCATCGAGTGGCAGGCCTTCACGCTCACGCACTGCTCGCCGGTGTGTCGCTGCACCGCCTCGGCAACCAGCCACGCGCCGAGGTCCGACGGCACCGAGTCGAATCCGCAGCACGGGATGATGCGCGTGCCGTCGCGCGCGGCCTGCGCGTGATGGCGGTCGATCAGCCCGCGCACCCAGGGCGTCTCGCCGGTGATGTCGACGTAATGGGTGCGGTGAGCGACGCAGGCCGCGACCAACGCACTGCCGTACAGCGCGAACGGCCCCGCGGTGCTCAGCACGACGACGGCCTGACCGGCCAGCGCGTCCAGCGCCTTCTGGTCGGTCGCATCGGCGACGATGATCCCCGCGCCAGCCGCGCCGGGCCCGCAGGCCTGCCGGACCTGCTCGAGCTTCTCTGCTGACCGTCCTGCGAGCGCCCAGCGCACGCCGTCGGCGTGCGCAGCGAAGTGGGCCGCCGTCTGCCGGCCCACGAAGCCGGTGGCGCCGTACAGCACCACGTCATAAGACCGCCGGTGCGAGGTTCGCTTCGCGTTCAAGGTTGATCCTTCGGAAACGATCCCGCTGAGGCTGTGGTTCGGTCGGATTATGTGTCGATCACACCTCGACGAGGGACACGTGTTGGTCCACCTCGCGCAGTCGCGCGAGACAACGCGGTCTTGATGACGCGAGCTAAGCGCTGCGGGCCGAAAGGCGCGAGAGCCAGCTCAGCCAGACGTCCCGGCGCATCCAGAGCAGCAAGGCGCACGAGACCCACACGCCGCAGGCCAGCATGAAGAGTTCACCGCCGTCGCTGCTGCCATCGGCATTGACCACGGCCACGCCGAGGGGCGTGAACAAGTGGAAGAAGATCGCACCGCTGATCACGCCCAGGCCCATCGCGGCGCCGATCACCTGCACCGTCCGCCGGTGCGCCATCGCCGCTCCGACCACGAGCAACAACGAAGCAATCAGCTCGAACGAACCGATCACCTTGGCCGAGAAGACGCCCCCTGGCGCAAAGACGCCGGCGAAGCCGAGCGATGCGGCCCACGGATCGAGTTTGCCCTCGAAGATGTAGACGGTCTCTGGCGAACCGGTGAACTTGAAGAACAGCGACTGGATGAAGACGATCGCCACGTACAGCGTGAGCACCCAGTGGCCGTGCCTGCGAATCCAGGTCAGCAGAGACTTCTCGGTGGACAGGGCAACCGTGTTCATGACAACTCACTTCTGCAACAGGGATGGGAACAGCGCGTCGGCGGTCTTGATGTACCCAGCCGGATCCAGGCGCCACTTGGCTTGCACGTCGGCGTCGTAATTCAGGTAAAGCTTGCCGTCTCGCACCGTGAACTGGTCGGGCTCGACCTTGACGAGATCGCCCTGCGCAACGCCATAGGCACAGTAGCCGCCGTATTGCGGCGCGTACTTCTCCGGACTCGCCTTGAACAGGTCCAGGTTGGCCTGAGACGCGAACTTCCACTTCGCACCCATCCAATCGAGCGCAAAGGCGTCCTTGCCCATCACCGGCTTGCCGACGGTGAAGTACGCGACGGTGTCGTAGCCGTTGATGGCGGTGTCGGTGCGGCCGCCGAACACGCTGTTTTTCAGCGTGTTGATCGGCGGCTGCGCGGCGCGCACGGGAAGGCTGAACAGCACCGCGCTGCTGCCGAGTGCGAGGAAGCTTCGGCGGTTCAGGAGGCGCTGGATCGAGTGGAGCATGTTCATTCCTTGGGTCATGCGGCAAGCCGGTCGGCAAGTGACGCGCTTTGATGCGCCGCGGTCGATGGGGCGCGTCCGAACTCGGCACCAGTGCATATGCCGTGCTGGATGCAATGAGGGAGAAACGGCCTGACCGAGCACCGCTGCATGAACTGCAGCAGGCGCTTCGCGTTGGAGTCCGGGAGGGTCGGCATGGCTGCAACAGGTGGCTGGTGCGTAGTCGCGCCCAGCGCCTGTGCATTACATCGACTCAGTCCGTCGCCGGATACTTGGGTGTCAGGAACTTCTCGCGGCGGTAGTCACGCACGAAGTCGGCAATGCGCATCGGCTTGAATCCTCGCGCACGGTTGGCAGCACCGATCTCGAACAGCCACCTGTACTGGCGCATCAGGTCACGCCAGGCCTGCAGCAAGCCGGTACGGCGATCCCAGATGTGCGTGCTCTCGGCGCCGGCGCCGTTGATCTCGAGAATGGTGAAGCCCTCGCCTCGCTGCACCGAGGCGAACGCCTCGAAGCGCACGTCGAAGCGTCCGAAGTGGAACTCCGGCAGCGCCTGTGCGATGGCGTCGAAGCGCTCTTCCATCGCCGGCGTCACGAGGTGCGTGCCGTTTCGAAAGATCGCGCCGCGGCTGTGGCTGCCGGCGAACGCGAGACGGATCGACTCGCCCGCGGCAGGAACGTGGTCCAGACGCGCGGTGTGTCGCCGCAGGTACAGGTGCGAAAGCCTCCCGGCTCGCGGGTCGGCCAGGATCAGCTCGCGCAGCGTGCGGCGCCCGTCGCCGGTGACATGAGGAAAGTACTTCAACGTGATCGATACGATGCGGCCGCGCGACTGGCCGGGCCGACGGCAATAGAAGATCCCGGCCTCGCCCTCGTACGGCACCAGACGCTGCAGCAGGAACGCAGCGCCAAGTGGAAACCCCCTGATGTAGCTCTGCAGGTCAGCGCGCGTGCGCACCAGCTTGACTCCCGCGCCTCGACAGCCGAGGTCGGGCTTGGCCACGACCGGCAACGACAGGCCCGCTTTGGCCAGCGCGGCAAGCGCCCCATCGCACTCGGCCGTGCTGTCCGCCGTCGGCTGATCGGGCCGCTGCCAGCGGATGAAGGACGCGACCCATTCGGGAGCGTGCTCTGTCGCCAGCGCCAGGATCGCGGCCTTGGACTCACCGTAGAAGCCACCGCCTGGGAATGACGGGTTGGCGACGGTCGGCAGCAGAACGCCGCGATGGCGCAGCATGAGCCAGGCCGCATACGCCACGATCGGTGGATAGAAGGCCCACATCGGCCAGAACTCGAAGTAGCTCAGTGCCGGACCGTCATGGTCGAGCGGCGGCATGCCCTGGTGCGGGCGGACTCGGTGTGGGCCGGTCGTCGAGTCAGGGGCAAGGTCGGCGAAGGCGGCGTGCGCAGCGGGCACTGCGAGGGGCGTGTTGCTCATGGTGTGATCCGTTGAGATCGTTGACGGGTCTTGCGCAGCAGCGGCACGAGCGCGGCCAGAGCCACGATCGGGAGCGCGACGGCGACGGCCGGCGGCAGGCCGAGCGCGTGCGCGAGCGTCCGGCCGAGTGCCACGCTCACGGCATACAGCCCGGCAGTCCACAGCGTGACGGCCACCATCACCCACGCGGTGAACGGCAGCAAAGGCACGCGCACGAAGCCGCACGCGCAGTACGTCGCGAGCCGAAGCCCCGGAATCGCGCGCGCGAGCAGTACGGCAGTCGGCAGACGCCGCTCGATGTGGCTGCGAGCCCGCTCCGACCGGGCCCCCACCAGGCGCCTCTTCAACAGAGGCACTCGCGTGGCGGCGAGACCGAGGGCATAGAGGCCTACATCGCCCGCCGCGATGCCGACGCCGACGGCCGCGAACGACAACGCCCACGAGACCGCGCCCTGCGTGGCCAGCGCAACGCCAGCGGCAATCGCGAGGTCTTCGAGAAGCAGCGTGGTCAGCACCAGCGCCAGGGCAATCGCGCCGGGCGAACCCATGCCGTCAAGCAGTGCACGGGCACCTTGCCAGGCCTCGTCGACGTTCAGCATGAGGGTTCCAGTGCGACGCGGATCGCGTCGCGCACGGCGGCTTCGGAGTTCCATGGCAGGAAGTGGTTGCGACCTTCCAGCATCACGACCTTGACGCAGCGCGCCCCTCGCAGCCGAGCCTGCATGAATGGCACGTTGGCCGCCGGCACCAGATCGTCGTCGGTGCCGTGCACGATGACGACCTTGGCCGTGATGCGCGGCAGGACGTCGTCGAGAGCCTGAAGTTCGGGTTTGAGTGCCATCAGCTCGGCGTTGGCATTGCGAATGGCGCGTGGCAGCATCGCCCTTATCGGCGGCCATGCGCCGAGCCGCTGCAGGGGATGGATCGTTTCCTGGGCGGGGTCGAGCGAGGCCGCGACCAGCACCAGCGCATCCACGCGCTCGGGGTGATCGGCAGCCACACGTGCAACGACGGCACCACCCAGCGAGTGACCGAGCAACACCACCGGTCGGCCGTCGGGGGGCATCAAGGCCGAGACAGCAGCAGCCTGGTCGGCGAGCCGGGTCACCGCATCGGCCGGAGGGCTGTTGCCAAAGCCCGGTCGATCGAGCGCCAACAGTTCGATGCCAGGCGGTGGTGACAGCAGATAGTCGGTCCACGCAGTCGCGGACCCGGGCGTCCCGTGCACCATGATCACACGCGCGCCGCCGGCGTCGCCGGCTCGCAGGTAGCTCACGGTCGCGAAGAGCTCCGACCCGACAGTCAGCCGAGTGCGCAGCCCGTCGGTGGCACTCGCGGGTGCGATCGGTCCCGCAGGTGCGCACCCCACGGCGGCCAGCGCGACGCCGATCGCGCTGCGCAGGCGGCCGTGCGCACCGGCATGGGCTCGGCTCGACCACAAGGAACGTCCTCGCGCCGAGCGACGCGGACGGGCTGCGTGGGCGGGCGCTGGCGGCATCGTGATCCTTCTGCCCAGTGGGTCGGGACGTCTGCAGTCGCGCGAAGCAGGGTCGGCCTTACACCCGGTCGGCGGGTCACGAGATGCGCGCGCGGCGTGGCGGGTCCATTGCCGGCGTAAGGACTGGCGCCTCTCCGCGACGACATCCGCACCACCTCTTCCCAAGCGATCATGCTGAACACGATCGACCTCGGGTCCGCCCCGCTACCGCGCATCGCGCGGTCGTTCACGCAGGACGTTCGGGCTGCGTTGCGCCTGTCACGGACGGCGTGGCACATCGTGCGCGGCCTGTTCATCGTGACAGTGCTGTTCCCCCGCCTGAACGAGGTGCAGCGGCAGCAGCACATCGGCCGCTGGTCGCGTCGCGTGCTGCGTGCCTTGGGCGTCACCCTTCACGCGCAGGGTCACCTCGGGCCTGGCGCAAAGATGCTGGTCGCCAACCACGTGTCGTGGCTCGACGTGATGGTGCTGCACGCGTTGTGCCCGCAGGCGCGCTTCGTCGCCAAGTCAGAGGTACGGCACTGGCCGTTGATCGGTCGCCTGGTGGCTGGCGCGCGGACCTTCTTCGTCGAACGCCAACGTCCGCACCAGACGCGCCAAACGGTCGCCGGGATCACCGCCGCCTTACGCACCGGCGCCACCGTGGTGGTGTTTCCGGAAGGCACGACGAGCAACGGCAGCTCGGTATTGCCGTTCCGCCCCAGTCTGCTCCAGGCAGCACTGGCGGGCGGCACGGTGGTTCGGCCCGTCGCGCTGCGCTATGTCGATTCGCACAGGCGCCTGAGTCGAGACGCGCCCTACGTCGACAACGACACATTGCTCGGCAGCTTGTGGCGCACCGCGCGCGCGCAGCAGCTGGTCGCCGATGTGCGCCTGCTGCCGGCGCTCGCCGCGCCCGATGCCGACCGGCGCGTGCTCGCCGTGGCGCTGCGTCACGCCGTGCAGGCAGCCCTGCACGGCACGGCCACACGCCTTTGACCTGCACATTCCAAGCGACCCACACCGGCCCTGCCATGACACACGTACTCACCAGCGAACCTGCATCGGCCTTGCGCGTCAGGGCCGGCGCAGCGTACCGCGCCCGCCTCGCGGAGACGGCCTCTGACCTCGCCGCGGCACAGGCCTTGCGCTTCGAGGTCTTCAACCTGGAACTCGACGAAGGGCTGGTGCAGTCGTACGACAGCGGACTCGACAGCGACCCGTTCGATGCGGTGTGCGCCCATTTGATCGTCGAGGAACTGGCATCGGGTGCCGTGGTGGGCACCTACCGCATGCAAACGGGCCGGCAGGCAAAAAGCGCCCTGGGTTACTACAGCGAGCGCGAATTCGACTTCTCACCGTTCGAACCGCAGCGCTCCCGGATTCTCGAATTGGGTCGTGCCTGCATCGATCGGCGTCATCGCAACTTCGCGGTGCTGAATCTGCTGTGGAAAGGCATCGCCGCGTACGCTCGCGACCACGGGGCGCGCTATCTGATGGGCTGCAGCTCGCTGACGTCCCAGCACACCGCGGTCGGCGCGGCCGCGTACGCACGCCTGACGCCGCATCTCGCGCCGGCCGCATGGCGCACAGCACCGCACGCCGACTTTGCGTGTGCGCTGCACGAGGCGTCGCAGCAGGCGGTACACATTCCGCGCCTGCTGTCGGCCTATCTCACGTTGGGTGCCTGCATCTGCGGGCCGCCGGCGATCGACCGCGAGTTCCGCACGATCGATTTCCTGACCTGGATCGACGTCGAGTCCCCCGCGTTGGTGGCGATGCAGCGGCGCGGCCGATTCACGGCCTGACAGGTCGCATTCGCTCGCTTGTCCAGGCGCATTCGACCGCGACTGCGCTTCGGTGGGATCGGCTCGCTCCGGCGCGGCACGCGGCCTTCGAGGCGGCTGTCCGTCTGGCCCGGTTCATCGGCCAGCATCGAGGCGAGACCCATCGGCGGCGCGCTGTTGCGGCAGCCGAGCCAAACCGCGATGCAGGCACAGCGCCATGGCGACCGTCACGCACATCGTCGCAAAGGCGAGCCAGGCGTACGGGCGCAGCAATGGCATGCCGATCAGGATCAGACCGTCGTTGCTGCCTGGAATGAGCAGCGATCCCCAAGCCATCAAAGCTCCACCGGCCAGGCACCTGGCGGCGCCAGCCGCGGTGAGACGCATCGCGCTCAGGCGTCCGGCCGACCGGCCACCGAGCCACGCGCCAACGTACAACGCCAGCAGGCACACCGCACCGAGCGCAAAGCGCATCGACCGGCCTTCTGCCAACTGAGCCAGCACGTCGGTGTAGGCCCACACGCCCACGAGCAGCAGGATCACTACGAAGGTCACGCCGATCACACCGGTGGCTGCGTGCGGCGCCCAGACCCGTCGCGCAAGCGCGCCCGTATCGCCCTCGCCGCGCCACGCCCGCACGGCGTCGAACAGCGGTGGCACGATGCGCCAGGCCGCGAAGGCCAGGAACAGTGGTGCGACGGCGCTGCTGGCGCGCAACACCGGGGATTCGGCATCGAGTGGGCCGGGGCTGGGCGCGCCGAACAGCGAGCCCACGCTCAGGCAGCCAAGGTAGAAGCCGATCGGTGTGGCCAGGTAGTTGAGGTCGCCCGAGCCGAAGCGGGCGATCGCGCCGAAGACACAGGCCCCGTTCAGCCACGCGCCGAAACCGAGCAACGCGCCACCGATGAAGACCCAGGCACTCACGGGGTACGCGGCCGGCATTGCCGGCAGCACGCCGAGCCGGGTGGCCAGGGCGAGGCCGCCGGCCACCCACAGCGATGCCTCGAGCATGGCGATCAGGCGCGTCGCTCTTCGTTTGCCGAGCAGCTC